>JBEGMT010000001.1:0-5511 GCA_041182925.1 Pseudomonadota bacterium
AGTTGTTGCTCAGCAATACGTTTAACTAAGTCGCGGTTATCGATTGTCGGTTGTTGGCGACGATAAACTTCTAAATAAGCGACATTGGCACCGCGACGGCGTAAGCCTTGTTCTAATTTATCTCTACCGCCGACACCACGGACAATAAAACAGTATTTGTGGTTAACTGTTTGTAACGCCGCTTCTGCCAATAAGCCTTCGCTACTAAATTCACTCGCTGGCACGCAATCTACTCGCCATCCCGCATTTTCCAAGGCTTGAGCAGTGGCTTTGCCAACTGCCGCAATCTTAGGTGAAGCGGGCATTTTGCCATTGAACGCTTTGATAGCAAAATCCACCGCATTGGTACTGGTAAAAATTAACCAGTCACTTTGCGATGCAGCCGCTAAAACTGCGGCTTCAGGTGGATGTTCAACGATTTCTAAAGTAGGAAATCTTAAAGCCACGCCCCCCAGTTGTTCAATTAATCCACACAAATTGTCAGCTTGCCCAACTGGACGAGTGACTAAAATCTGTGCAGCGTTTAAATTCACTGATATAGCTCGCGTAAAATTTGTTCGGCACCTTGCGCTAATAGGTCATTAGCGACTTGAATGCCCAATTGTTCGGCTTGTTCAAAGCTGGCTTCCGCTTCGGCGCGATAGATTTTTGAACCATCAGGACTGCCAACCAAGCCGCGTAGCCAAAGTTTGTCGCCTTTAATTTCGGCAAAACCGGCAATTGGCACTTGGCAGCCGCCGTTTAAGCGAGCGTTCATGGCGCGTTCAGCGCGAACTCTTAAACTGGTTTCTTCATCATGCAAGACGTTTAAATAAGCATGGATTTCGGCGTCATCGATACGGCATTCGATACCAATCGCCCCTTGACCGATAGCCGGTAGGCTTTCATTTGAATTCAAGCCCTTGGTAATTCGCTCACCCAAGCCTAAGCGTTTTAAACCGGCGGAAGCCAAAATAATCGCGTCGTATTCATCGGCATCGAGTTTAGCTAGGCGGGTGTTAACGTTGCCGCGTAAGCTGAGAATTTCAGCATCAGGAAATTGTGCCTTGATTTGGCATTGGCGACGCAAACTGGAGGTGCCGATCCGCGCATTGGCTGGCAATTCGGCCAAGCTTTGATAGCGATTGGAAACAAAGGCATCAGTTGGGTCTTCGCGGTTAAGAATCACGGCTAAATGCAAGCCTTCTGGAAATTCAACCGGTACGTCTTTCATCGAATGCACCGCAATATCGGCAATGCCATCGAGCATGCCCTGCTCTAATTCTTTAACAAACAAACCTTTACCGCCGACTTTAGCTAATGGTGCATCGAGAATTTTGTCGCCACGAGTGACCATTTTTACCAATTCGGTTTTTAAGCCGGGAAAAGCTTGTTCTAAGCGCTCTGCCACATGTTCGGCTTGCCACAAAGCCAATGGGCTTTGTCGAGTCGCAATTCTTATAATTTTTTCAGCCAAAATAGTTCCTGCCAGTTTGAGCGATAAAGCTTTTTATCGCCTTTAATCTTTTCAATAAAAAATGCCCACTATTGTAATCTGATTCGAGGTTGGAGTTGTTCATAACTTGTCTTGCGGGTTTGGATTAAGCGATTTGAAAATCACTAAATTCGTCTTGTTGATGGTGTGGATTGACAATCACCTCGCTGACTTTGGCTAATAACGGGCCTTTATGACACCAACTAATTAGCTGCTGTAAGGCTATTGAATCGCCTTGAGCAATAATTTCGACGCTGTTATCCGGCAAATTTCTAACCAAACCCTTTAGATTGAGTTTTGACGCTTGTTTTTGGGTATTGGCGCGAAAATACACGCCTTGTACCCGACCTTTAACAATAATGTGCAATGTTTCGCTCATCGGCTAATTTTCCAGCAATAGTGAATTTTGGCATCACGGGCAAAATCTTCGCCGATGGTTGAGGCGCTGATGTCTTCGATTTTTAAATCGGCTAATGCGTCGTAATCCATTTTAAAACGGCGGAAATTGGTTGAAAAATACAAAATGCCGTTATTGGCTAATAATTCAGACGCATGTTTCAGAATTTGCACATGATCGCTTTGAATATCAAAAGCATTGTCCATTTTCTTGGAATTAGAAAACGTCGGTGGATCGAGGAAAATTAAATCAAATTGCGGTTTCACTTTCTGTCCGGTTTGTTCTGCCAGCCATTCCAAACAATTGGCACGGACTAATTTGTGATCGCCGCGAATACTATTCAAATCAAAATTACGCTTTGCCCAATCTAAATAAGTGTTGGACATATCAACGGTGACACTGGAAATTGCACCACCGATGGCGGCGTGAACACTGGCGCTACCGGTATAGGCGAACAGATTCAAAAAGCGTTTGCCTTTGGCTTGTTGTTGAATGGTTAGGCGAATTGGGCGGTGGTCAAGAAAAATGCCGGTGTCGAGATAATCTTCAAAATTCACCCAAAATTTGCAACCGCCTTCTTCAATGATATGAAAACGTCCAGAATCGCCTTGTTTTTCGTATTGATCGGTGTTTTTTTGTTTACGACGAATTTTTAAAAATACTTGCTCACGCGGAATGCCTAATACTTTAGGAATTTCTGCCATCGCACCGGCTAAGCGTTGATTGGCTTTGTGTGGATCGATGGTTTTTGGGGATTCGTATTCTTGAACATTGACCCAAGTTTGTTCGCCTTGATAAATATCCACTGCCACCGCGTATTCAGGTAAGTCGGCATCGTAAACACGATAGCAATTGACTTGATTTTGTTTGGCCCATTTGCTGAGTTTTTTTAGATTTTTCCGCAAGCGATTGCCAAACATTTCTGCTTGCGAATCGGGTTGTTCGGTTTCGCTACGGCGACTGATTTGCTCTAAACGTTCTTGTTGGGATTTGGCTTTAGGTTCAAAAAAGGCGCGGTCTTCCAAGTTAAAGCGCAGCAATTTACATTCCAAAGCGCCATTAAATAAGGTAATCGGTTTTTGTGAACGGACACCTAATCTAAAACCCAGTTCAGGATTACTAATAATCATCGTTGCTTGCCAGCCAACGAAACGGCTTTTAAGGATTTCGCCAAAGCGACGGTAAAGTTCGGCGGTTTCTGCTTCGTCACCAAGACGTTCACCATAAGGTGGGTTACAGGCAATTAAACCTTTAGGCCAGCTTTCCGCAGCAGCGGCATCGTTAATGTCGCGTTTTTCGATGTGGATTTTGCCTTGTAAACCGGCATTTTCGACATGTTGTACTGCGGCAGCGACGGTGCGGCGATCTTGGTCGAAGCCGACAATCGGCGGTAATTTGCTAATGCCAATATCGCGACGTTGTTTGGCATCGTCTAACAGGCTTTGCCATAAAGCCGCATCGTGTTTTTTCCAGCCTAAAAAGCCGTAATACTCGCGCAGTAATCCGGGCGCATAGTCGGCGGCAATCATTGCGCCTTCTAATAATAGGGTGCCAGAGCCGCACATCGGATCAAGTAAAGAGCCGCCTTGAGCAGCGATTTTTGGCCAGCCGCTGCGTAATAAAATCGCTGCCGCTAGATTTTCTTTGATGGGTGCGGCGATGCTGATGTCGCGGTAGCCGCGTTTATGTAAGCTTTCGCCAGATAAATCCAAGCTAATTTGCGCGGTTTCGTTGTGTAAATAGACATTAACCCGAATGCAGGGGCGTTCGGTGTCGATATTTGGGCGTTTGTTAAATTTGGTCCGCATTTGATCAACGATGGCGTCTTTCACTTTTAGGGCGCCAAAGTGAGTGTTGTTAATCGCGGGATTATTTTTAGAACTGAACGATACGGCTAGGCTGTCGTCGGGTTTGAGATGCTCAAACCAATTGATTTTTTGCACACCGTTGTATAAGTCCTGTTGCGATTTAACTTGAAAACTGCCCAGTAATAATAGAATTCGATTAGCGGTACGCGACCAAAGACAGGCTTTGTAAGCCATTGCCAAATCGCCTTTAAAAGCGACACCGGCCATTTTATGTTGAATTTGTTGTGCGCCAAGCGCCTCAAGTTCGTTGGCGAGTATGCCTTCCATCGCTTTAGGCGTGGTGGCGAAGAGTTGGTAGCTGGTCATAATCTGCGACTGTGTTCTGTTTGGTCGCGTAGGATAGCAATTTGTTTGCGGGTGTCGGGGATTATTTGTCAGTTAATTAAAACTGTTTGCTTAATCCTGCTTGTGGTAATGCGGCATTAGCGGTGTGACGGGATTTAATTTTGCCATCGACAACAAAGTGCTTTTCGAAAATGGGGCTAAACCAGATTTCATGATCGCCTTTACCTTGTCTTACAAAATAGCAATTATGTAATGAGTCGCTTTTTAAGTAATGGGGTAAAGTCACCCATTATTATGAACCTAAGTGTTGCTGAGGTTTATAAGTGAAAAAACCATCCAACATAAAAGGTAGTTCTTCATTGAGATTGTTATTGTTAGCTTCTTGTAATTCAGGGATCACAATTCTCAAGCGCTCAATTAAAGCGTCAATAGTGCTGACTTCAATCGCAAGACCGTCAATATCGGAACTGCTAGCAATCCAAACTTTGGCTTCTTCGTCCCATTCTGCGTTGATTTTAAATGGCTGCATTAGTTGTTCTCCTCAATATAGAAATAGTTTGGCGGTTAACCATTGGTTAACCGCCAAATTTCAAATTTACTGAACCTTAATTAACTCAACATCAAAAATCAAAGTTGAATTAGGGCCAATGCCTGGACCAGCATGGCGTTCGCCGTAGGCTAAGTTTGAAGGAATAAATAATCTGGCTTTGCCGCCTTCTTTCATTAATTGCAAGCCTTCTGTCCAGCCAGCGATAACGCGGTTTAGGCCAAAAGTAATCGGCTCACCACGTTTATAAGAGCTGTCGAATACTTTGCCATCAATTGTGGTGCCTTCGTAATGTACGGTGACGTTTGAAGTAGCGTTTGGTGACGCGCCAGTACCTTCGGTAACAACTTGGTATTGCAAGCCGCTGGCGGTGGTAATAACACCTTCCATTTTGCCGTTTTCTGCTAAGAAGGCTTCGCCCATGGCTTTGTTGTCGGCGTTGGTTAATTGAGTCACTGTTTCTTCACCTGATTCGTCTGAGTTGAGAGCTTTGTTTTTAAGATAAAAAATGCCTGCGCCGATAATGACGGCGATAACAATGGCGATTAGAGCGTATTGCGATGATTTCACGGATTCTCCTAGGTAAATTGAGGTGATTAAAAGTTTATCAGTTTTTAGCCTCAAGCTTTGGGCGGCAGGCGGCTAATTGGCTTTCGTAGCGACGAGCGCGATTTTGGACTTTTTGGGCTGTGTTCAGTAGCCATTGTTTGTGAGAATGGCTATTGCGTTGAAAACCGCCATGACCTTCGTGGTAGGCCAAATAAAGATTATGGGTATCAGTTTTAGATAGCCCTAGTTTTTTGTTGCTGACAGCGCAATACCAGCCAATGAAGTCACAGCTGTCAGAAAAGTCGTCACGATCAGCAAACCAGTGGCCAGTTTTTTGTTGATATTCTTTCCAAGTACTGTCTTGGGCTTGCGGATAGCCATAGGCGCTACT
>JBEGMT010000002.1:0-9940 GCA_041182925.1 Pseudomonadota bacterium
CGTCCACCGCTGGATGCAACGCCAAATTTCGTAATAACTCAACCCCAGTGTAACCAGTGCCGCCGACAATGCCTGCCCGTATCATATTGTCCAATTCTCATTAAAAGCTGATAAAACCCGCTCCAGCAAACGCCGCTGAAGCCCTAAAGATGCCTATAATAAAGTTTATCGTCATTTCTAAACACCTTTGATTCATGCAAGCTATCGAAATCATCGCTAATTCGTTGCAATTAAGCCCATTGCCCGAGCCGATTCCAGCAGCCCATCAAGTCTTGATTAAAGTCGCTGCCGCTGGCATTAGCCGCCCAGATTTAATGCAACGCCAAGGTTTATACCCCGCCCCAACAGGTGCTTCACCGATTTTGGGCTTGGAAGTGGCGGGAACCATTGTCGAAATCGGTCAAGCTGTCAGCGAATTTAAAACGGGCGATCAAGTCTGCGCTTTGGTCAATGGCGGTGGTTATAGCGAATATTGCTTAGCCAGCGCGGGGTGTTGTTTACCAATTCCCAACGGGTTTAGCTTTATCCAAGCCGCCTCCCTACCAGAAACCTTTTTCACGGTTTGGAGTAATGTCTTTAATCGCGGCGGCTTACAAGCGGGTGAAACTGTCTTAATTCACGGCGGCAGTAGCGGAATTGGCACCACCGCAATTCAACTGGCAAAAGCGTTTGGCTGTACTGTTTACGTCACCGCAGGTAACGCGGAAAAATGCCAACGTTGTTTGGCTTTAGGCGCTGATGCTGCGATTAACTATCATCAAGACGATTTTGTCGCAGAAATTAAGCAACTAACCAAACAACAAGGCGTCAACTTAATCCTCGACATCGTCGGTGGCGATTATTTTCCGCGTAATCTTAAATGCCTCGCCGTGGAAGGTCGTCTGGTACAAATTGCGATTCAAAACGGCAACACCAGCGAGATTAATTTATGGTCGGTGATGGCGAAACGGCTAACCATAACTGGCTCGACCTTGCGTGGTCGTGATGATGATTTTAAAGGCCACATTGCCCAGCAATTACGCCAGCAGGTTTGGCCTTTATTAGCAAATGGCCGCATCAAACCTATCATCGATTCTGTGTTTCCTTTGGCATCAGCCGAACTAGCCCATCAACGTTTAATCAGCGGCCAACATTTTGGCAAAATTATTTTGGAGATTTAAAACATGAGCTACAGCACGTTAATCAGCGCCAGCGAATTAGCCAAACACCTAAATGATCCCCACTGGATCATCTTCGACTGCCGTTTTTCATTAGCCGATGCTCAAGCCGGACACCGCGCTTATCGGCAAGGCCATATCGAAGGCGCTCGTTATGCTGACTTAAACAAAGATTTATCGTCAGCGGTCAAAAGCTACACTGGTCGCCATCCTTTACCTAACTTTGCTGAATTAGCCAATAAACTCGGCGCATGGGGCGTGAATAATCGCAGTCAAATCGCAGTGTATGACGATGCCAGCGGCGCTTTTGCGGGCCGAATGTGGTGGTTATTGCGCTGTATGGGACACACGCAAGTTGCGGTATTGGACGGCGGCATTAAACACTGGCAAAAACTCGGCTTGCCACAAACCACTGTGTTACCGAAAATCAGCGCCAGCCAATTCCGCAGCTATCTCGACAATCAACAATGGCTCAGCGCCCAACAAGTTGAAAACGGCTTAGCCAGCCAAAGCCTGACTTTAATCGACGCCCGCACTCCAGAGCGTTTTAACGGCTTACAAGAACCGATAGACCCAGTTGCCGGCCATGTTCCCAAAGCCATCAACCGCCCATTTCAGCTTAACCTCGATGCACACGGTTTATTTTTACCCGCCGCGCAATTACGTCAGCAATTTAGCACCTTAACCGCGAATCGCCCAGCCGAACAAATTGTTCATATGTGCGGTTCTGGGGTTACCGGTTGTCACAATCTATTAGCGATGGAAGTCGCGGGATTAAGCGGTTCAAAACTCTACGCGGGTTCGTGGAGTGACTGGATTGTGAATCCAAATCGCGAAGTTGCCAGGGGTTAAAATCGCCAATGGGCGTTTTGCCAACCCTCCGCGCTGTGTGGCGGGGTTGGCAAAATATAACACTTGATAGCATTAGGTCTTACGCCTAACTTCCAAAATATTCGGCAGTTGATTGATTTTGGCTAACACCGAACTTAATTGCTCGGTGTTTTCAATTTGAATCGCCATGGTCAAAATCGCTGATAAATCATCATGGGTTTTCAAAGAAGCGTCGCTAATATGCACTTTTGCGGTGCTGAGCAGTTGCGAAACATCGCCTAATAAATTCGGGGCATTAAAGGCGTGAATCACAATCGACACAATATGCCGCGCAGCTTGATTACCACCCCACTCCGCACCGATTAACTGCATTTTTTGCTCATCGCTTAAATGTTGAATGTTTTCACAATCTTGGCAATGAATGGTAATCCCGCGTTTATGTGACATAAAACCAATAATCGGTTCGCCTTTTATCGGTGTACAGCAATGCGCCATCGTCGTTACAACATTATCAATCCCTGCGACGGTGACGGTTGATTGGGCGCTGACTTTCGCCGCCACCAGTTTTAAACGTGCCGGTTCCAGTTCGGGAATTTTCAGCGCCGCGACTAATTGGCGGTTGTTAATATCACCGCGCCCCAGTGCTTCGTAAAAATAATCGGGAGCGGCTAATTTAAAGTGTTTTAGCAAATCGGCTATATCAAGGTGTTTAATCCCTAAGCGCTTGCTTTCTTTTTCTAACAACTGTTTACCGGCGGCGATATTTTCGCCTTGCTGTTGTTGTTTAAACCAACTTTTAACCTTGCTAATGGCTCTTGGCGTTTTCAGATAACCCAAATTAGGGTCTAGCCAATTGTGATTGGGTTGGCCGCTTTTGACGGTGATAATTTCCACTTGCTCACCAGAACTGAGGGTATAGGTCAGCGGTTTAATTTGGCCATTAACCTTGGCACCACGACAAGTGTGGCCGATTTGGGTATGAATGGCGTAAGCAAAATCCAGCGGCGTGGCGCCTTTGATTAAATCAATCAATTTGCCAGCCGGGGTTAACACAAACACCCGATCCGAAAATAATTCGGTATGGAAATTTTCGATTAAGTTGTCGCCACTGTCTTTGTCTTCTAACAGCTGACGTAGTGAGGCTATATTTTTTTCGGTCGCCGAATTAAATTTGCTACCTTCTTTATAACGCCAATGCGCAGCAACCCCCAACTCGGCAAATTCGTGCATGGCTTTGGTACGAATTTGCACTTCGATACGGTTGCCTTGTTCATCAAGCACTACAGTATGCAAAGATTGATAACCATTTTCCTTCGGGTTAGCGATGTAATCGTCAAATTCTTTGGGAATGTATTGCCAAATACTATGCACTAAACCCAAGGCGGTATAACAAGCCGATAGGTTGTCAACAATTACCCGCACCGCCAGCAAATCGTAAAGCTCATCTATGCTGAGCTTTTTATTACGCATTTTGCACCAGATGCTATAGATGTGTTTGGGGCGACCATAAACTTTGGCTTGAAGCCCTTCGTCTTGTAGATTTTTTCGCAAAGTGACTAAAAAGCTTTGAATGCAGGTTTCGCGCTGCTCGCGTTTATCGGCTAAGGATTTAGCGATGGCAAAATAGTTTTCTGGATCAATATAGCGAAACGCGAGGTCCTCCAGCTCCCATTTAAATTGGCTTATCCCAAGGCGATTGGCTAAAGGGGCGTAAATATCAATGGTTTCACGGGCAATAAAGCGCTGAATCGATTCATCTTCACTACGCAAATTGCGTAAGCGTTGAATCCGAAACGCCAGTTTAATCAATACGGCTCGGACATCTTGGGTCATCGCCAACAACATTCGGCGCAAGGTTTCCGATTGATTGGGCTGATTAGCCATTTCTGGGCTGTAAATGCTGACTTTATTGAGCCACACAACATCTTTGACCAAAGACGCTACAGTAGCACCAAATTGCTCATGAATTTGCTGATCGCTGACAAAACCCACCACCCGCGAATCACTTAATAAAGCAGCAAGAATGGTTTGCAAATCAATATGCGCGGTCATCAATACCGTAGCAACATCGATACCTTTGGGACGGATATTAGCGCTCGGATTAGCAATTTGCGAGGCCGCTTGATCGACTAAATTTAAGGCTTTGACGATTTGTGCAGCATCGGCAGCATCAAAGCTTGGAAACAATTGTTTGACCAAGTCGACAGTGTGGTTCATAGCGGGCAAGGACTCCATTCAATCACAGCAGATGTTTGTTGATCAGTAAACCATTTAATGGCATCTCAAGCAATGTTAAGCGTTGAATAACATAGGTGTCGTTTCATAAATTGCACTCGCTTTCAATAATTTTTAAAATTAAGAAAAAAGCGGTCAAGGCAGTTATTTTAATAGCACAAAAAATGTGGATTTGAATGATTGATTGGTGTGTTTTGTGAATTTTTTTCGATTTTAGTCATCCCCATGCATAATATGCAAAACCTTTAGCGGTTTGCCAGAAGCTGAAAACTATAATAACAATCAAGAGGCTAAAACATGAGTTTGGAAACCAAGTTCAGCGATGTACAGTTACGACGCATCAACCTGCAATCAATTTTGTACCTGTGTTCTTGCCCATCACAAGTGGGTATGCAAATTGACGGTTTACGCAAGCTTTACGATTATCAGGCCAATTGCGCTGAGCGGGGTAGGTCAGAAGTGCAAAATCAGGTTCACCAACGGATTGCTGAAGCAACAATAGCGGCACATCGGATTATGGAAGATTGCTTATTGGATGTAATGCATTTAGAGGGTTGGGATCCAGTGACATTAGAAATGTCGGAAGGTTTTCGAACTTTATTAGAACAGGAAATCAATTAGCAAGACTGCTTTCAGCTATTAAGCAAAAGGTGAGCATCGCCCACCTCATGCCCAATCTGAATCAAAAATTAAATCAACTCCCCCAAGCGAGTATCAAATTCAATTTTCCAACGCTGACCATCTCGACGAGAAACTGCTTGTAACTCTAAAGTACCAATTTCAGTGGCGGCTACTGACAGATGTACAGGAACGATTTCACCGGCAGTATGGCCTTCTTCTGGCAGGGTAATTTCGATTTCATCCAACTCATCCAGCTCATCGTCCTGCCAATATTCCAAGCGGGTACCGGCTTGATCTTCGCGGCGGGTTTTAGAGCCGAAAAACCGGAAACGCACTGGTTCACCAATCACCAAACCAAACTCTTCATTGGGTAAAGCTTGCTCGGTGCCCTCTTCCATGCCTAATGGCGCGATGCACAAGGCTTCGATTTCCGGTGCTAAGCCTGGCACTGCTGGCATCGCGGTTTCAACGCCCACATAGTACGCAGCCGATGTACCGCCTTTAATCCGTACCCCTTTACCTTGACGGACAAAACCAAAATAAGAGGCACCCCGCGCTACCGCTAAATCTAAATCAGCACCTTGCAATAATCTTGCCTCTGGCGCTTGTTCAGCTTGTAGCCATTGATTCAAGGTTTGCATTAAGCGTTCTGACAAGATGCTGGCTTTAAACACCCCACCGTTAAACAATACGCTGGTCGGATGTAAGAAGCTGGCTTGCGCCGGCAAATTAATGTCTTTTAAATCATTGGCAGCACCAATTTGACGGGATAAAAACGCCGCTAAATGGCGAGTAATCGCCGCGTCTTGGGCATAAGGCAAACCAGCACTGCGCAAACCACTGCGTGGTTTAACCGCCGGTCTATCGGTAGCATTCACCACCGGTAAAAAGCCTTCGACTAACACGCGATTGAGTTCTTCTCGATTTAATTCACTGCGTAAAGTGCCGCCGATTAAAGCCGAGCCACGGCTGGCAATCACTAATGGAATCGCATCTAACTCAGCTTGGCTGAATAATTTTTCCTTGGCTTCGCGGCAAGCATGGGTTAAAGCTTGAATTTGCCAAGCTTCCAAACGCTTGCTGGTTTCGGCTTCGATTTTAGCTTTGACGGTGTAAGCCAAAGCTAAGTCCATATTATCGCCACCCAGCAAAATGTGGTCACCAACCGCAACCCGAGTTAATTGCAAGTTACCATCATCTTCGGTTACCGCGATTAGCGATAAGTCAGTAGTACCACCACCGACGTCAATCACCAAAATCACATCACCCACTGAAACGTGACTACGCCAATCGCCTTCGCTGTTTTCAATCCAGCTGTATAAAGCCGCTTGTGGCTCTTCTAGCAATACTGCTTGATGCAAACCGACAGCACGCGCGGCTTCAACGGTTAATTCACGCGCAGCAGGGTCAAATGAGGCAGGAACAGTGATGGTTAAATCTTGTTGGTTTAACGGATGCTCTGGAAATTGATAATTCCAAGCGTCGCGCAAATGTTGCAAATAGGCTTTGCTGGCAATAAACGGTGAAATACGGCTGACATCATCCGGCGCTTCTGAGGGCAAAATCGCCTGTTTGCAATCAACACCGGCATGACATAACCAGCTTTTCGCACTCGCAACCAAGCGAATCGGGGTTTTACTGCCTAGATTACGAGCAATATCGCCAACTAAATATTCGGCTTTATTAGTCCAAGGTAAGGCGCTGGCACCTTCACTAATTTCAGCTTCGTGCGACAAATAAACAAACGATGGCAATTGCAATTTGTCTTCAATCACACCGGGCGCGGTTAATTGCGGCACCGCTAACACGGTGGGAATCGCTTGTTCATCAGCGGTGGTTAAGTCCAGATAGGACAATACACAATGGGTAGTCCCTAAGTCGATACCGACTGAATAACGGGCAGTTTGGCTCATAGTTCCACCTCGGCAGCAGCGATGATATTAGGGTTATGACCTTCGGTTAACTTAGGCAAATTGACTTCAGTCACTTTCCAACCTTTATGTACCAAAGTACCGGTAAACGGTGCTTGGCCAACAATATTGCCCGTTAAACGAAACGCTGCGGCATCAAAACCGGCGTTTAGGGTAACTTTGCTACCTTCTTGATCTTGGCTAACCGGCGCGAGTTTGAAATGCTCGTTAATCGCTTTCGCACAGCCTTGGTGAACGATACGCGCTGCGGCACCAATATCAGCATCAGCATGGACACCCATATCTTCTTTAATAAAGTCGATAAAACGCGCTTCTTTTTGCAAAATATTTAATAACTGTAAAGCCGCATCCGAGGTAGCTTGTTTCAAAATCACTGGCTCAGGTGCTGGTGCTTGGATAATTTTTTCAACTTCGACGATTTTTTCGACAATTTTGATTTCTGGAGCTGGCGGTTGGATCGCAGCCACTTTTTTACAACGGCGACTGACGATAAATAAGGAAATCCAGCTAATCAGCAAGATAAACAGTAATCCCAAAACGGTACCAGCTAAACAAAGATGCCAAAGATCAAAAGTCGTTGGGCGTAACGCTAAATCGATATTGTATGAATTCATGTGTATTTTTTAATTGCGAACAAACTAAGGCATGGATGCTCGCTTAGACGGGCACCCATCCGATTTAATTAAGGTTGTGCGCCGGCTTTTTTAGCAGCTTCGGCGTACATAAATTCTTGTAGGACTTTGCGGGTCACTTGGATTCTGAGTTTTTTCAAATGGCGGTCGGCAATCACCGCCGGTACATCAACATCGGTGTAGACTTTGCGCATATCGGCTAAAACAGGCTCACATTCTCTAATCACGACATCAGTGGCGTTGCGACTTTCCAATTTAGCGTAATCAGGTTTACGCATGGTATCCATCACACATTTTTTATAGTTAAACTGTGCTTGTTGGATTTTTTGGATAGTTTCCTCGCTTAAGCTGGTTTCATTCCATTCGTCTTTAGCTTCTTCCGCCATTGTCCAGCTTGAAAAGGCCATTAATACTAAAAATAAATAAGGTTTCATGCGCTTACTCCAAGGGCTTAATTAAGGGGCGGGATTTTACGCGATGCAAGCGGCAATGAACAACAGACAAGCGGCCAATTAACGGCCTAATTGCTTTTCTAATGCCAAGATACGTTGGGTAGTTGCTAACACCGTATCGGGATTAAGACTCATCGAGTCTATGCCGATCTCAACCAAGTATTCAGCCATTTCAGGATAATCAGATGGCGCTTGACCGCATAAACCGGAATGCTTGCCGTTGCGCCGCGCACCATCGACCGCCATTTTGATCATAGTTTTGACCCCAAGATCGCGCTCATCAAAGTCTTCAGCGATAATTTCCGAGTCCCTATCAACCCCTAATGTTAGCTGGGTTAAATCATTTGAACCTATCGAAAAACCATCAAAATACTGGGAAAAGGCATCAATTTGAATCACGTTATTTGGAATCTCGCACATCACATAAATCTCCAATCCATTATTACCACGCTTTAAACCTAATTGCGCCATATAATCCAGTACCTTCACCGCTTCTTGCACACGACGGCAGAAAGGAATCATTAAAATCACATTGGTGAAGCCCATTTGCTCCCTGACTTGCTTCATCGCTGCACATTCCAAAGCAAAACCTTCAGCATAAGCAGGATGAACGTAACGTGCAGCACCGCGAAAACCAATCATGGGATTCGCTTCTTGTTGCTCAAACCAGCGACCACCGAGCAAAGTGGCGTATTCGTTGGTTTTGAAATCCGACATTCGCACGACCACCGGTTTAGGATAAAAACCGGCGGCAATGGTGGCGACGCCTTCGGCCAAGCGTTGAATAAAAAATTCTTCTGGTCGGCTGTAACCTGCTGTTAAGGCTTGAATTTGCGCGAGTTGGTCAGCGTCGGCGACTTGTTCGGGATGAATCAACGCCATTGGGTGAGCTTTGATGTATTCGGTAATAATGAATTCCATCCGCGCCAAACCCACGCCATCATTGGGTAAAAAGCTGTGTTTAAAAGCCAATTCAGGATTGCCTAAATTCAACATGATTTTGGTTTTAGGGCGCTGGAAATCGCTTAAATCGGTGCGTTTAATCTCAAACGCCAATTGGCCTGGATAGACTTTGCCGACATCACCTTCAGCACAGGACACCGTCACCTCGCTGGCGTTGCTAATCTGGCTGGTAGCATTTTCACAGCCAATCACCGCAGGCACGCCCAGTTCACGGGCAATAATCGCCGCGTGACAAGTACGACCGCCACGGTTAGTAATAATCGCCGCCGCCGTTTTCATCACTGGCTCCCAATCCGGCGTGGTCATATCGGCAACCAACACTTCACCAGCTTGAAATTGGTGTAATTCGGCCACGCTGTTAATCACCCGCGCCTTGCCTACCGCAATTTTGCTACCCACCGCATGACCTTTGACCAAAATATTCGCGGTTTGCTGGAGTTGATATTGTTCCAACACCTGCCCTGCTCGTTGCGAGGCGACGGTTTCGGGACGGGCTTGGACAATATAAAGCTGACCATCCAAGCCGTCTTTCGCCCATTCCATATCCATAGGCCGTCCATAATGTCGTTCAATTTTTAAGGCGTAATCGGCAAGCGTTAAGACTTCTTGATCGTTGATACAAAATTGGCGGCGTTCTGATTGAGCCGTGGCGATATTGCGGGTTGCTTCGCGGGTGTTGCCTTTGCTGTAAATCATTTTGATTTTCTTCGCGCCTAATGAGCGACGTAACACACTGCGATAACCTTGGCTAAAAGTCGGTTTATGAACATAAAACTCGTCAGGGTCAACCGCGCCTTGCACTACATTCTCACCTAAGCCATAAGCACCGGTGATAAACACCGTATCTTGAAAACCCGATTCGGTATCTAGGGAAAACATCACACCACTGGCGGCTAAATCAGAACGCACCATTTTCATCACCCCAATCGACAAGCCGATTTTGAAATGATCAAAGCCTTGATCGAGTCGGTAATGAATTGCACGGTCGGTAAACAAGCTGGCGAAACAGCGTTTACAAGCATCTAACAAGGCTTCGCCGCCGCGAATGTTCAGATAAGTATCTTGTTGACCGGCAAAGCTGGCGGTGGGTAAATCTTCGGCAGTGGCGGAACTGCGAA
>JBEGMT010000003.1:0-9927 GCA_041182925.1 Pseudomonadota bacterium
GTTATTTTAAGAGGCACTGAGTCTAGGTATATTTGGCTAAGGCTGAAAACCACTAGTGTTAATTTGATTGACGTTAGAGCTTATGTTCCTGTTGATCTTTATCAGTTTGAGAGAAAACGCGAATACTTGTATGAATTCAATATCGCTTATTTTTCATGTTTTCTTATATGGAGTCTTTACTATTTTATTTTTTCTCGTGAAAATATTGTCGGTGTGTTTGCTGTTAAGCAGTTTTTTGGGTTGATTTCAACAGTTTTATTGTATGGTTATTTTAGGTTTTTATTTGGAGAAGGTATTCCTGCGGTTTTCCTTGATAAACTAAATAGTGTTTTTTTTATTATTTATGGCACTATTTCAGTTTTTTTTGATTATGTTTTGTTAAAAGAGTTGATGTCAAAAAGGCGTATGCCTAAAATTTTGCTTTTTTTGATTGGATGTTTTCCATTAGAGCTGTTTCTGATCTATAGTGGATATACTATGCGTGCTTTACAATTAAATATGATTATTACTGCTATTGGTCCGTTATTTAGTTTTTTGATTGCTATATCTTATAAGCCTAATACCTTAAATGCTTCTGGAACATTCTTTCCATATAAGATACTGATATTTTCATATGGACTTATTTCTATTCTTTCAATGTTATTCGTATTGTCGGTTATTGGAGTTTTACCTTGTGATGAGTGGGTTTTAAATGCTAGAGTTTTTCAAGGATTTGTTGCAGGTATATTGTTGATGACTGTATTACAAATTCGTTCCCATCAGATAGAACAAAATCGTCAGTTAGTGATGACGCAGTTAGAGCTTAAACAACAAGAGCTTGATATTGAATGGCAGCATCAGGAAGAAAAAAGTCAGTTTCTAGGTATATTAGCTCATGATCTTAAAACACCATTGGCATTGATTAAAATGATTTTAGGTATTAAAGAGTTTTCAGAAGACCACATAAAGCATTTGAATAATGCGGTCAATGATATGAACACTGTGATTGAACGCTGTTTGCAAGTAGCAGAACTTGAAGAAACTAAGTTATCTTTGGTTTTAGTAAAACTAAACTTACTAAATTTATTGAATGAAATAAAGAGACAAAGTCCTGGGCATAGGCGTATTAACATTAATTGTGATTCCGGTTTGTGGTTAAAGACTGATGATCAATTGTTACAAATTATTTTGTCGAATCTTATTGATAATGCAAATAAGTATAGCGATCCACATACAGCTATCGATATTATTGTTTCCAAGGTTGCTCATGATAATTCTGATGGTATTGAAATTTTAATTGCTAATATGCCAGGTAAAAATGGTTGGCCAGACCCAGAAAAAGTTTTTCAGAAATATTATCGTGGAAATAATGAACAACGGTTATCAGGTTCTGGACAAGGACTTTATCTGGTTGCTAATTTAGCTAAGATACTTGGTGGCAATATCATTTATAGGCCCTACAAAACGCATATCGGCTTTGTTTTATGGTTGCCGGACAACTTGAGTTGAATCTCAAGAGACAGAGAGGGTAGTAATTTTTATCAATCATTGAGAAATCAGTGCTTATGTTTCTGGTTATTTATCAACCCTTTCCAGTCTGGAGTCTGTGGTCGATAAACTGGTACTATAGCTGACTTTTTTGAGAGAGCACTTCAGGAGTTTGCTTTGACACAGGTTCAAGATATTACTAGTCCAATGACGGCGATGGAGAAGCGAGCAACGGTTTCACTGGCTAGTATTTATGCTTTGCGGATGTTGGGTTTGTTTATGTTGTTGCCGGTGTTGTCGTTGTTTACTGAACAAATGCCAGGGTCAACCCCTAAATTGGTAGGATTGACGATGGGGATTTATGGATTAACTCAAGCGGTGTTGCAAATTCCGTTTGGTTTGTTGTCCGATCGTTTTAGCCGCAAGTCCATCATTATTATTGGTTTGGTACTGTTTGTGTTTGGTAGCGTGGTTGCTGCTTTATCGACTGACATTTATGGTGTGTTGATTGGTCGCGCTTTGCAAGGTTGTGGCGCGGTTTCGGCGGCTGTGATGGCTTTGTTGGCGGATTTGACTCAAGAAGTACATCGAACCAAAGCGATGGCGACCATTGGTGCTAGTATTGGCGTGTCTTTTGGGGTGGCGATTACCTTGGGGCCTATTGTTGCGGATCATTTTGGTATCAGCGGCATTTTTTGGATGATCGCAATTTTGGCCGCATTAGCGATTTTGGTGGTGCTGTTTGTGGTGCCTAATCCGCAAAAAATTACTACCCATCGTGAAGCAGAATACATTCCCTCTGAATTAGGTACGGTCATTAAAAACGCCGATTTGCTGCGTCTTAATTATGGCATTTTTGCCCTGCATTTAATTTTGATGGCTAGTTTCGTAGTGGTGCCATTGTTGATGCGTGATGCCGGTTTGCAAGGCGGTAGTCATTGGATGGTGTATTTGCCCGTATTGATTACTTCGATGGCGATGATTATTCCATTCGTGATTATTGCCGAGAAAAAACGCCAGATGAAAAAGGTGTTCTTAGGGGCGATTGCGGTACTGATGATTGCTAACTGTGGTTTTGTGCTGTTTCATGGCCAATTAATCGGCTTAATTGCCTGTTTGTGGCTGTTTTTCTGTGGCTTTAACTTGCTGGAAGCGACTTTACCTTCTTTAATTTCTAAAACCGCACCAGGCGATTTAAAAGGCACAGCCATGGGGATTTATTCTAGTGCTCAGTTTATCGGTGCTTTTTTAGGTGGTGCTAGTGGCGGTTGGTTGTACGGTGAATTGGGTCCTACAGCGGTGTTCGTATTTTCTGCTGGGGTTGCCGCTAGTTGGATTTTAATCGCTTGGTTTATGTCGCCGCCGCGCTATGTCGCGAATTTATTGTTGTCATTAGAACAAGTGGAACCGGAGCAAGCAGCTGATTTTTCAAAGCAATTATTAGCAATTAATGGTATCGAAGAAGTGCGGATGCATTTTGAAGAAAAGGCCGCTTATTTAAAGGTCGACAATCAAAAGCTGGATAAAAATCAATTAAGTTTATTTTTAAAGCAGTGGTAGTGAATTTAGTCCATTCAGGCGATTGCTAATTTTAATAAGGAGATATGCATGTTGAACAAAGTAATGTTGATTGGTCGTTTAGGCGCTGATCCAGAAGTACGTTATATGCCAAGCGGTGATGCGATTACCAGCATTCGTTTGGCAACCAGTCGTCGTTGGCGAGATAGAACTACTAACGAACGCAAAGAAGAAACCGAATGGCATCGCGTGGTGTTTTTTGGTGGCTTGGCAAAAATTGCTGGCGAGTATTTGAAAAAAGGCAGCCAAGCGTATGTTGAAGGTCGGATCCGTACCCAAAAATGGCAAGGTCAAGATGGTCAGGATCGTTACACCACTGAGATTGTTGCTGATGAAATGCACATGTTAGATACACGTAGTGGTGGCACAGCTAACTATGGCGATAACAATACGCCACCAGCTAGCAGCTATGAAAATCGTCCATCTGCACCAGCAGGGCCACAATCTGCTCCCGCTTCTTTTGACGATTTTGATGATGATATTCCGTTCTAAATTGAACGCTCAAAAACTTAAGTGAACCCAGTAAGACTTATTCTTGTTGGGTTTTTTATGTCTATTTGGAAACAGTTTAAAAATCGTCAACAGTAAGAATCTTGCTGACATCATAAGCAGGTTGTTGATAAGGATGGTTGGCTAACAAAGCTTGTAGTGCTGGTTTTATCAGTTCATCTCTACAAATCATTTCGACTTTATATTCCGGCACAATCTGTAATTGGTCGATTTCACCAATAAAAGCTTGGCTGTTGGCGAGTGGTCTAAATTGGCTTTCGCCGAGCACTTGCCAACAGCATTGATCATAATGATTAAACTGACCTGCACCGATTGCAAACAGGGCGTTTTTAACCCGTTCTAAATGACTATCCGGTACGTAAAAACACAGTTTATACATATCGATTAGTTTGTCATTGTTAGAAAAACTAAACCCCATAACACCAGAATCATGGTGATTTCTTCAGCTATTTTAAGATTAGCTTCTCGATTAGCTTTGATGATCATCGCAATTTGATTGGCTTTTTGGTCGCGCATGTGAACGGATTGACGAATCATGTTGTTTCTTCTGTTAATGGTGGGCGTAGCTACGCATTTGTCCGACTAAAACCCCTTGTATCTCAACTTGATGCGGTAGGTAGCGCATGGTGGGCATTGAGGAATTAGCGGGGATTAATAAGATTTCGTGTGGGTATTGCTCAATAAACTTTAAAGTGGCGTCGGATTTATCAATCAACGCCACCACAATTTCGCCATTTCTGGCATAGCTGCGTTGTTCGATAATGACCCAATCACCGTCAAAAATACCTTCTTCTTGCATTGAGTCGCCTTTGACTTTCAGTACATAGCAAGGGTGATCAGTTTTGATTTGTTCTGGGATAGTCATATAGCTGACGTTCTCCAGTGCTTCGATTGGTCGGCCTGCGGCAATCACGCCGACAAAAGGTAATTCGTTGTCATTTCCAGCGGGTGTTATGGTTAACTTGGCTTTTTCAGTCAGTCGGATACCGCGCTGTTTACGTTCTGGATGCTCAATTAATCCAGCGGAAATTAAGGCTTTAATCTGATGATGCATAGAGCCGCGCGACTTTAGTCCCATTGCTGCACATAATTCATCCAATGTAGGCGGATGAACAAAGCCGCTCTGATTGGTGATTAAAAAATCCAGAATTTCAGTTTGCTTACGCGTTAGAGGTGTCATATTTGTTCCTAATTGGTTCTAATAAAAGATAGCATGTGTTTTTATTAAGAACAAGTATAGAACAAATTTTCTTGTTCTAAGAGTTGTTGCAGACTTAAATTTGGTGTAACTCGCCGTCAATGCTACGATTCTCGCCCAAGATTGCGATGGGTTTAGCTTAGCCACAATCTGTTTTACAGACGGGCAGGCGAATGCACGTTGTTGAAATCTAAATTTATACTTAAAAAACGGGGGATTATTTATGGAAGTAGTGTTAGCGATAGTTGTATTAGGGGGGGCAGCTTGGTTTATAAAGGAAAAACATCCTGAGCTATATAATCAATTGATTACTACTTTGAAAAAACCAAAAGCTCAAACCGAATCAAGCGAGACAGCTACTTTTCGTCATCCTGGTATTAAGCCAACTTTGGGTAAAGTGGTGGTAAGTGAGCAAAAAGCCTCAGATGCAGTTGAGCAGATTCCAGAAGATTCGACTTTAAGACGTCATTACCTACAAGCAAAACAAGCGGCAGAACAATCAGTTACTCAACCAGCAGTTGTAGAAACTGCAGAAGTTGTCGAAGCTCCTCAAGCAGTTGAAGCAGTTGAAGCAGTTGAAGCAGTTGAAGCAGTTGAAGTTGCAGAAGTTGCAGAAGTTGCAGAAGTTGTTCCTGCCGTTGAAGTGGCTAAACCAGCGGTTGTCGCTGAATCTAAATCAGCACCAAAATCAGCCATCCCAGAAGATTCTGCTTTAAGAAGACATTATTTGAGCCAATTGAGCGCTGACGTTGCGGCTTCTTTGCCAGCCAAACCAACTGACTCAAGCTTGAAACGTCATTACGAACAATTATTAGCCGCTAAATTGGCCGATGCTTTGAAATAATTGTGTTTGAATTTGGCGGATACCGTGATGGGTATCCGCCAAGTTTGGTTTTACTTGTTTAAAGCCTTAGCAAAGGCGTTACTCATACTGTTTTGCAAAGCCGGTTGTGGCTTGGGTTTGTTGACAGTCTTTTGCGGTTTCTCGCTTCTTACAATATCGCTACTATCGACATTCTTCTTCATACTTAGCGAAATCCGCTTTCTCTCCGCATCCACTTCCAGCACCCGCACTTTCACCATTTCACCGGTTTTCACCACGCTAAACGGGTCTTTGACGAACTCGTCGGACAAATGCGAAATATGCACCAAACCATCTTGGTGAACACCAATATCAACGAAAGCACCAAAGTTGGCGACGTTAGTTACTACGCCTTCTAAAGTCATGCCAGGTTCTAAGTCGGTGATTTTTTCCACACCTTCTTTAAATTGCACGCTTTTAAACTCAGGACGCGGGTCGCGACCGGGTTTTTCTAATTCCTGCAAAATATCGCTAACGGTCGGTAAACCAAAATTGTCATTGGTGTAATTAGCCGGATTTAAACCCCGCAAAAAGCTACTTTGGCCAATTAAGTCGCGGATTGATTTACCAGTATCATCGAGAATCGCATTCACCAGCGGATAAGCCTCAGGATGCACCGATGATGCATCCAATGGATTATCGCCATTCATAATCCGTAAAAATCCCGCCGCTTGTTCAAAGGCTTTTTCGCCTAAACGCGGGACTTTTTTCAGCTGGCTGCGATTAGCAAACGGGCCATTGGCATTGCGGAAATCGACGATATTTTGACTAATGCTGGCACTTAAACCCGACACTTGTTTTAGTAATTCCACCGAAGCCGTATTGACATCAACCCCCACCGCATTCACGCAATCCTCAACCACAGTGTTTAGCATTCGCGCCAGTTGTACTTGGTTAACGTCATGTTGATATTGGCCGACGCCGATGGATTTAGGATCAATTTTCACCAGTTCCGCCAATGGGTCTTGCAAGCGGCGAGCGATTGATACCGCGCCACGCAACGATACATCCAAGTTGGGGAATTCTTTGGCCGCCAATTCGGAAGCTGAATAGACTGAAGCGCCTGCTTCGGAAACCATGATTTTTTGAATCGCTAAGTCTTTATGCTGTTTCATTAAATCAGCGACTAATTGATCAGTTTCTCTTGAGGCGGTGCCGTTACCGATACTGACCAATGACACTTGATGTTGCTTAATCAATTTCGCCAACGTTGCAATTGATTGATCCCATTGATTTTTAGGCTGATGCGGGTAAACAGTATCGGTAGCTAATACTTTGCCGGTAGCATCGACCACCGCAACTTTAACCCCAGTACGAATCCCCGGATCAAGGCCCATGGTCGCTTTATGACCCGCTGGTGCGGCTAATAATAAATCCCGTAAATTGCTGGCAAACACGCGAATCGCTTCTAACTCCGCGGCTTCGCGCAAACGCAGTTTTAAGTCCATGTCGATGCGGGTAAATAGCTTGATTTTCCAAGCGAAGCGCGCAGTTTCTGCCAACCAAATTTCCGCCGGTTTGCTACTGGTGCTATTGATTTGTAAGCGTTGGCAAACAAATTGCGCACAAAGTTGATGTTCGTCTTGATCTTGTTCAGCCGGTTTTAAACTCAAACTCAGCAAATCTTCATTGCGGCCACGGAATAAGGCCAAGGCGCGGTGAGAAGGGATTTTGTTAATCGCTTCGCTGTATTCAAAATAATCTTTAAATTTAGCCGCCTCGGCTGCTTTGCCAGCAACCAAGCTGGCTTGCAAAATGCCTTTATTCCAAATCCGTTCCCGTAATTCGTTCAGCAATTCGGCATCTTCAGAAATGCGTTCCATAATGATTTGCCGCGCACCATCTAATGCCGCGGCGACATCCGCCACGCCTTTATCGGCATCGATATAAGCCAGCGCCGCTTGTTCGGGAAGCAAATCACGGTTTTCCAATAAAGCATCAGCCAATGGCTCTAAACCGGCTTCGCGAGCGATTTGCGCTTTGGTGCGGCGTTTGGGTTTGTAAGGTAGGTATAAATCTTCCAACAAGGTTTTGGTGTCGGCATCGATAATCGCCAGTTCCAATTCCGGGGTTAACTTGCCTTGGCTGCGGATGCTATCCAAAATGGTTTCGCGGCGGGCATTCAGTTCGCGTAGATAAATCAGTCGTTCTTCTAAATGCCGTAATTGCGTGTCGTCCAAACCGCCGGTGACTTCTTTTCGGTAACGAGCGATAAACGGTACGGTGGCACCTTCGTCTAACAAAGCTACAGCGGCGGTGACTTGTTGAGGCGTAACGGCTAATTCTTGGGCAATGCGTTGAATAACATCCATTTGTTCGATCGATTCAAGTTTAGGAAGGTCACTATTCTACCAGTTGCGCTGCGTATGTGATGTTGGTGGTGTAGTTCGATACAATGCGGGCTTATTTCAATCGTCTTTTAACTGTTTAACTATGACTCAATCAATTTTGTATGCGCTGGATTTCGATGGTGTGATTTGCGATAGCGCGGTGGAAACCGGTATGACTGGCTGGAAAGCCGCCAGCCAGATTTGGTCGGATATGCAAGGCCCAGCGCCTGCGACATTAATCGAACAATTTCGTTTGTTAAGACCGATTATCGAAACCGGCTATGAAGCGATTTTAGCGATACGTTTATTGCATTTGGGCGATAGCGTCGACAGTATTTACAGCAGCTATGCCGATAAAACTCAGGCTTTATTAGCTCAAGCCCAAGTCACTACCGATGATTTAAAAAAATTGTTCGGCCAAACCCGTGATACCTGGATTGCCGATGATTTAGCGGATTGGGTGGCGATGAATCCCTTATTTCCGGGGGTTGCCGAGAAGTTACAGCAATTAAGCCAAAAGCATCCGTGGTTGATTATCACCACTAAGCAAGAGCGTTTTGTGAAACAGATTTTGCAAGCCAATGCGATTGAATTAGCCGACCAAGATATTTATGGTTTGGATCGTAATTTAAGCAAAGTTGAGGTGTTGAAAAACTTGTTAACTCAACTAACTGAGCAAACGATTTATTTTGTTGAAGACCGTTTGCCGACCTTATTAAACGTGGCTAAACAGCCCGAATTAGCCGGTGTTCAGTTGATTTTTGCTTTGTGGGGTTACAACACCGAGACGGATAAAGCTTTAGCACTTGAACAGGGCTTGTTATCACAAGCGTTGGAGCAATTTTTAATTGATTGAGATTAATCGGCGGTTTGGTTTACCGGTTTGGCTGGCTCTGGTATATTCGCCCCCAGTATTTAGTCTGTTATCGTATTGTTTTATAAAAATAATTAAAAAAAGGAGAGGGTTATGGCTGAGCTGATTTTTATCGCAACCACCATTTTTGTCGCTTATGTAATATTCACTGTTACTGACGACAAAAAACACAAATCAGAAGCAAGTAAATCAGAACCAAACAAAACTGAGCCTGCTAAACCAGTTGTGGTTACTGAATCTGTTGAAGTTAAAGTGGAAACAACAGCCGAAAAGCCAGCACCAGTCAAAGCTAAACGTGCCGCAGCCAAACCAGCAGCGGCAAAACCCGCTAAACCGAAAGCCGCAGCCAAACCAAAAGCGACTGCCGCCGTTGCAGTTGCACCAGCAGCAATCACTGAAGTGCCTAGTGATAGCTTGAAAAATCCTAAAACCGGTGAAGTTGTCAAAATTCCTAACAGCTATGCCTTTGCAAAACGTTGGGTTAAAGAGGCTCTAGTGGAAGAAGGATTGCTAGATAAAATTTATAAAAACAATGAATTAGATAATGCAGCCAATGCCAAAATTCAGGTGGCGATGGAACAGTTAAAACAAATGGCTAAATACCATTAAGCAATTTTGCGAGAGGCGATAGTTGTCGCCTCTCGCTATCTAAGCAAAGCTTGCTTTCAACCTTCTAGCCTTAAGCTGAAAATTAACAGATTTATTCTGAGTTGCTAGTTAGTTAAGGCTTTCCCGTTCGTCCTGAGCTTGTCGAAGGATGAACCGGAAAGCCATGCAGCACCAGCAAATCGCCGATCATGCTTCGACAATCTCAGCACAAACGCAAACCGCCATTGTCATCATGGGCGATGGCAAAATGATTATTGAGCAGCCGGAAGCGTTACATCGTGACGACAACTTTAATCAACACCATGAAGCGCCTGAGAGACTTGAAGGTTTTCACTTCGTGTTCTTCATGCGCTTTATGGTCAATTCCAAGGATTTAGTATGAAATTTGATTGGGATGAAAATAAAAACAAAGCTAACATCCAAAAACACGGTGTTGATTTTCAGGATGCTGTTTATGTTTTTTCTGACCCGTTTCAGCTCAATAGACCGGATGACGAGC
>JBEGMT010000004.1:0-8975 GCA_041182925.1 Pseudomonadota bacterium
TCATTTCGCCGCCGTGAGCGAGTAGTTCCCGAGTGGAGCTGTAGGCGCTGTCGGAATGAATCGCTGGCGCAAGGTAAATATTTATATTGTTTTGGCGGCAGCGTTTTATAAAAGCCACTAAATCATGCTGTTGACCATAAGCATCGCTGCTGCAAGCGGTGCCTGAGTGGTACAAATCATGCAAAACCGCATCGACTTGATCGAGATTAAATTGATCGTAATTTAAGCCGGGATAAGGTTTGATTAGCAAAATGCGTGCTGAAAAATCGGCTTTTAGTTTTATCGGCTTAGGTGTGGTTGCAGTCTTATCGGATAAGCGTTGAAAACCTTGCTCGGTGAAATTCATGTAGGCTTTTGACTGAGCGCTGATGAAGTCGCTGCTGAGTGCTAAGCATTGCGCCAAGCGAGTGGCTTGGTGGATTTGTAGGGTTTGTTGTGGGTTTTGATAGGCGACAAATACCCCTGCTTCGGCGATTTGGCGAATAAATTCGACTCCGGCGATCAGATTAGGAATGCCGTTGGCTTGCGGATTATCGAGCGGTAAATCGCTGGATACCATTAATAAAGGTATCGACAGTTGATTGAAATACAGGCCTAAAGCCGAGGCGCTGAACGCTAAAGTATCGGTGCCGTGAGTCATGATAATGCCATCAAATTGGCTTAAATCTTCAGCTTCGATGGCGTTGATGATGGTTGTCCAATGTTGCGGATGCAGGTTTTCGCTGAGAATTTGTAGCGGCTGTAACGTTTTAAAACTGATTTGTTCAGCGGCGGCAAAACGCTGGTTGAATAATTGCAGTAATTTAAAACCGGCATGGGGATTGAGGTCAATATTGCCATTTTCGGCTTGGGAGCCAATGGTGCCGCCAGTAAAAACCAGTAAAATCGATGTATTCATATATCATGTGCCGCAAATTCAGAATATTGGCATCTTAAACATAAACCATGAAAATTTCATTGATCGTAGCCATGGCAAGTAATCGGGCGATTGGCTTGGATGGGCAAATGCCTTGGCATTTGTCAGCCGATTTAAAACATTTTAAGCAGGTTACGATGGGTGCGCCGATTGTGATGGGTAGAAAAACCTTTGCTGCGATTGGGCGGCCTTTGCCTGGGCGGCGGAATTTGGTGATCAGTCGCAATCCCGATTATCAAGCGACGGGTTGTGAGGTGTTTGCCGATATAAACAGTGCTTTGCAAGCCTGTAGCGATGTGGCTGAGGTTTTTATTATTGGTGGGGCAACCTTGTATCAAGCCTTGTTGCCTCATGCCGATTACCTGTATTTGACCGAAATTCATCAAGCATTTGAGGCAGATACTTTGTTTCCTGATTTTGATCGTCAAGCTTGGCAAGAACTAGAGCGTAAAGATATTAATGACGATGCTAGCGTTGATTTTTTCTACAGTTTTTTAAAATTGGCACAGCGCCAACCTTTGCCTATTCTGCTGTAAAAAATTAGGCGATTTAGTCGTTTTTGATATTGTCACAAAACTGTCATAAAAGCTTCATATTATTGTAATGCCTAACTGGCAGTATAGAATCCAGTTTTAATACTCGAAATGAGAAAAAAAATATGAAAAATACCTTTCAGCTGAAATCATTGATTTTGGGATTTGGCTTTGCTTCTACTGCATTATTCGGTGGTCAAGCAGTTGCAGCGCCCGCTGCTATTGATCCTGCTCTTCCAGAATACGCACAAGCAAGCGGCGTTTCAGGCAACATCTCTAGTGTTGGTTCTGATACTTTGGCTAACTTGATGACTTTATGGGCGGAAGAGTTTGGCAAAATTTATCCAAACGTAAATATTCAAATTCAAGCAGCAGGTTCATCGACTGCGCCACCAGCATTGACCGAGGGTACAGCTAACCTAGGGCCAATGAGTCGTGAAATGAAAGATAATGAAATCGACGATTTTGAAAGCAAATATGGTTACAAACCAACCAAAATCCCTGTTGCAATTGACGCTTTAGCGGTTTTTGTTAACAAAGATAACCCAGTTAAAGGTCTAAGCATTTCACAAGTGGATGCCATCATGTCTTCTACTCGTAAATGTGGCTATGCTACTGACATTACGACTTGGGGCGAAGCTGGTTTAACCGGTGGTTGGGCAGGTAAATCAATCCAACTTTATGGCCGTAACTCAGTATCGGGTACTTATGGCTTCTTCAAAGACGAAGCATTGTGCAAAGGTGATTTTAAAAGCAATGTTAATGAGCAACCGGGTTCCGCTTCAGTGGTACAGTCTGTGACTACTTCTGCAAACGGTATCGGTTATTCTGGTATCGGTTATTCAACATCGGGTGTCAAAGCGGTGCCTTTAACTAAGAAAGACGGTGGTGCTTTTGTTGAGCCAACACCTGAAAATGCCGTTTCTGGTGCTTATCCTCTGACTCGTTTCTTGTACATCTATGTGAACAAAAAACCTAATGAGCCATTAGCTCCACTAGAAAAAGAGTTCATCAAAATGGTTTTATCTAAATCTGGTCAACAAGTTGTCGTTAAAGATGGCTATATTCCAATGCCAGCTAAAGCTGCTGAGAAAGCTTTAGGATTAGTGAAATAAGTTTAGGCAAGGAAGACTAACAATGGATTATGACGCAGGGACGCGACTATGGATGGCAGCGCAAAACTCAATAGTTCCAGTTTTGTATGCTTATTTTAGAGCCGATGATTGCTAAAGCAGTTGTCGGCTTTTCTATTTAAAACAGTCGTGCTATGTCAAAATGGCAAGATGTTTACTACTGATACTTGGTTATGTCTGACGTTAATTCAACCCAGCCCCACTCTTCTCAGCTAGATATGATGGCCAGTGATCGTTACCAAAGCTGGCGACTCGTTAAAGATAAATTAGTTGCCCGCGCGGTGGTTGTCGGTGGTTTAAGTATTATTGGCGCAATCGTCCTGATCTTTTTTTACTTGTTGTATGTGGTGTTTCCACTATTGCTGTCATCACATGCTGAATCGATAGCGCAATACGATACTCCAGAACCAGCATTGGGTAAGACTTTGTTGCTAGCAATGGAAGAGCAAAATGAAGTCGCGGTAAGATTTACCGAAACAGGTAAAGCGATTTTCTTCAATGTAGCCAATGGTGCCACGATTGCTACCGAAAATTTGCCGATACCTGACAAAGTCAGCGTCACCAGTTTTGCCCATGGCGATTTCGACAAAGCGGAAGTAATTTATGGCTTATCGGATGGCCGCGCCCTAATTGTTAAGCATGATTACAAACTCAGCTATCCGGATGGCAAGCGTTTCATTAGTCCATCTATTCAATATCCATTAGGCCAGCAAGCGATCGTGGTTGATAACGCCGGTCAAGCTTTGACCCAAATAGCGTTTAAAGTCGGTGAAGACAACGGCACTTTAGTGGCTAAAACGTCTGATAATCGCATGGTTTTGGCGAGTTTAACCCAGAAAAAATCATTGTTTGATGAGGAAGTGACATTAGAGCGTAGTGATGTGTTACTGGAGACCGTTGGCACTGACGTTGATTTTATGTTGTTAGATAAAGAGCAACGTAATCTGTATCTAGCTAACCGCAAAGGCGATTTGACCATTTTTGATGTCAACGACAAAACACAGCCAACCATTAAGCACAAGCTTAATGTGATGAATCATGGCACTGAAATTAGTAGCATCGAGTTTTTGAATGGTGATATTTCTTTATTGATTGGTGATAGCCAAGGTGAATTATCGCAATGGAGTATGGTGCGCGATCAGAAAAATCATTTCAGCGTCGAAAAACTGCGTTCATTCAAGGTTTCGAAAGCACCTTTGGTTTCAATCAATGCTGAGCAACGTCGCAAAGGCATGTTGGTTTCAGATTCTAATGGTCTCATCGGTATTTACAATTCGACGTCAGAGCGTGAATTAATTAAACAGCCGATTTCAAATAACAAACCGTTAGCAGTTGCCTTATCGCCACGCGCTAATGCCTTTTTATTACAAGGCGAAGACAACAAAATTCATTTCTGGCATATCGATAACGAGCATCCAGAAGTGTCATTTTCTTCATTGTGGCAAAAAGTCTGGTACGAAAGCTATCCAAAACCAGATTACATTTGGCAATCGTCCTCTGCCAGCAATGATTTTGAGCCCAAAATGAGCTTAGTGCCTTTGGTGTTTGGTACTTTAAAAGCCTCGTTTTATGCCATGTTGGTGGCAATTCCATTGTCATTATTTGGGGCGATTTACACAGCTTATTTTATGACGCCACGGATTCGTCAATACGTTAAACCTGGCATTGAAATCATGGGTGCTTTGCCAACTGTGATTTTGGGCTTTTTGGCGGGGCTTTGGTTAGCGCCTTTTGTAGAAATGCATTTGGCTGGGATTTTTTCTTTGCTGATGGTTGTGCCATTAGCAGTAATGATTTTTGCCTTTTTCTGGCAAAAAATACCTGAAGCAAGACGTCATCTGATTCCAGAAGGTTGGGATGCGGTTGTGTTGATTCCGGTAATTTTATTTAGTGCTTGGTTTGCGTTTGCCGTTAGCCCAAGTATTGAAGCGATTTGTTTCAATGGCGATTTGCGAACCTGGATGAATAGTGAATTTGGTATTGGCTATGATCAACGTAATACGCTGGTTGTTGGTTTGGCGATGGGTTTTGCGGTGATTCCGATGATTTTCTCGATTGCCGAAGATGCGATTTTCAGTGTACCAAAACACTTAACGACTGGTTCATTAGCGCTAGGTGCCACGCCTTGGCAAACGATGACTAAGGTGGTTTTACTGACAGCTAGTCCAGGGATTTTCTCGGCCATCATGATTGGCTTTGGTCGTGCGGTTGGTGAAACCATGATTGTGTTGATGGCAACCGGTAATACACCGGTGATGGATTTAAGTATTTTCCAAGGCTTGCGTACTCTATCAGCCAATATTGCGGTGGAAATGCCAGAATCTGAAGTGAATAGTACTCACTATCGGGTGTTGTTTTTAGCGGCCTTGGTTCTGTTCATGTTTACCTTTATCGTCAACACCTTGGCGGAAATGATTCGTCAAAATCTAAGACAAAAATACAGTTCATTATGATGAAAGCATGGTTTAAAAGCGGTTCTCCGTGGATTTGGCTAACAGCCGGTGCAGTGAGTATCAATCTGATTTTGGTGGTGGGATTGTTAGCTCTGATTGCTGTGCGTGGTTTGGGGCATTTTTGGCCAGCCGATATTGTTGAATATCGTTATCAAGATCAAACCGGTCAAGCCAGTGTGATTATTGGCGAGGAAGTGGCTTCCTCGCTGTTGCCTGAGGCGCAAGCTAAAGCAGCGGGTCACGAAGTGTTGAATAACGCTGAATATTTGGTGCAGTTTTTGGTTAAAACTGGCAATCGCGATATTTTGGGCAGCGATTTTCGTTGGATACAAGAGCAGTACATTCAACAAAAATCGGAACCAGAAGACTTGATTAGCATTGAACGTCGCGAATGGGGTAATTTCTACGGTCGCTTAGTAGCGGTCAAAGAAAGCGGTTCGGTGATTGCTGAAGGCGATCAGGCTTGGCCAGTTGCCCAAGAAAAGTTGGCAAAGGCTCTGGGTTTGCATGATGAAATCGATAATTTACAAGATCATGATGTGGGGGCGATTAACTACAGTTTGGAGCGTTTACGCCTTAAACAACGTAGTTTGGAATTAAAAAACCAATGGAACGAATCAACTCGCTTGGATTTTGCCAATCAAAAACAGGAGCTTGAAAAACAATATCAAGCGTTACAGCAAAAGCTCGGTGAATTAAATCGTGAAATTAAGCGCACCAGTTTGGTTGTGGCTGATGCCAGTCAAAAACAAATCAACATTCCGTTGAGCCGGATTGTGAAGCTGACTCGACCTAATTCGATGGGGGTATTTAATAAAAGTATTGAGTATATTCGTACTTTTTTCACCTTCATTACCGATGAGCCCCGTGAAGCCAATACCGAAGGCGGTATCTTTCCAGCGATTTTTGGCACCGTGTTGATGGTGTTATTGATGGCGATTGTGGTAACACCATTTGGTGTGATCGCGGCGGTTTATCTGCGCGAATATGCTAAACAAGGATTTATTACTCGCATCATTCGTATCGCGGTTAATAATTTGGCTGGTGTACCGTCAATTGTGTACGGGGTATTTGGTTTAGGCTTTTTTGTTTATATCTTGGGTGGCAGTATCGACCGGATATTTTTCCCAGAAGCGGCGCCAGCACCGGTTTTTGGTACACCGGGCTTATTGTGGGCTTCATTGACCTTGGCTTTGTTGACTTTGCCCGTGGTGATTGTTGCAACCGAAGAAGGTTTGTCGCGGATTCCTAAATCGATTCGTGAAGGCAGTTTGGCTTTAGGCGCGACCAAAGCTGAAACTTTATGGCGTACCGTGTTACCGATGGCTAGCCCTGCGATTATGACGGGTTTGATTTTGGCGGTAGCGCGGGCAGCGGGGGAGGTAGCTCCGTTGATGTTGGTAGGTGTGGTTAAACTGGCACCAACCTTGCCGTTGGATGGTAACTTTCCTTATTTGCATTTGGACAGAAAGTTTATGCATTTAGGTTTCCATATTTACGATGTTGGCTTTCAAAGTCCGAATGTCGAAGCGGCTCGACCTTTAGTTTATGCGACCTCGTTATTATTGGTGATGGTGATTGTTGGCTTGAATATGTTTGCCATCGCTATCCGTAATAATTTGCGCGAAAAATACCGAGCTTTAGAAAATTAATAATGCCATCACGTTCAAGACGATTGGATTAAAGACAATGACAACAGAACAAAAACGTAGTTACGCCATCGACATCAGTGCTTTAAATCGAGATGATAAAAAGCAAGGGCAAATCGAGACTTGTATCAAAGTAGAAAATCTCGATCTTTTCTATGGCCAAAAGCAAGCGCTGTTTGGCGTTAACATGGAAATGCCACGCAAAAAAGTGACCGCCTATATTGGCCCTAGTGGTTGTGGTAAATCGACTTTATTGCGCTGTATTAACCGGATGAATGATTTGGTGGATGGAGTATCGATTAAAGGCAAAATTTTGCTGGATAACGAAGACATTTACGACAAATCAGTTAATGTTGCCGCGTTGCGTCGCCGTGTGGGGATGGTGTTCCAAAAGCCGAATCCATTTCCAAAAACCATTTATGAAAATGTGGCTTACGGGTTGAGAATCCAGGGCATTAACGATCGCCATATTCTCGATGAAGTGGTGGAAAAATCATTGCGTGGTGCAGCATTGTGGGACGAAGTTAAAAATCGTTTGAATGACAATGCGTTAGGCATGTCAGGTGGTCAGCAACAGCGTTTGGTGATTGCGCGTGCGATTGCGATTGAGCCAGAAGTAATTTTGTTGGATGAACCGGCTTCGGCTTTGGATCCGATTTCAACCTTGAAAATCGAAGAATTAATTAATGAACTAAAAGAAAAATACACCATCGTTATCGTTACCCACAATATGCAACAAGCTGCACGGGTTTCTGATTACACCGCCTTTATGTATATGGGCGAATTGATTGAGTTTGGTGAAACCAGCGAGTTGTTCACTAACCCAGCCAAAAAACAAACAGAAGACTACATCACTGGTCGATACGGTTAAGGAGCTAAGGCGTGGATAACAACAAAATCAAACAACACATTTCTCGTCAATTCAACGAAGAAATGGAAGATATTCGCAACAAAGTGTTGGCAATGGGTGGCTTAGTCGAACAACAAGTAGATTTGGCCACTAAAGCCTTCATGGGTTTTGATATGGAAAGCGCCGAAAAAGTGGTGCAACAAGATCAGCTAGTCAATGATTTGGAAAAAAACATTGACCATGACTGTACCGAGATTATGGCGAAACGTCAGCCAGCAGCGTTCGATTTACGGATGTTAATCGCCACCATCAAAATCATTACCGATTTAGAGCGGATTGGCGACGAAGCGGCACGAATCGCCAAAATGACTATGCGTTTAGAAGGTGCGGACTTTTATCAAGACAAATACTACGAAATCGAGCATTTGCTGGAAATGGTCAAAGAAATGCTCAATGGTGCTTTGGACGCTTACGCGCGTACCGACATTGACGAAGTAATTGCTATCACCGGCCAAGATGCCAAAGTTGATCGTGAATACACCAGTATCACTCGTCAATTGATTACCCAAATGATGGAAAATCCAAGAAATATCACCCGTGCTTTGGATATGTTGTGGACCGCAAGAGCTTTGGAACGTATCGGCGACCATAGCTGTAATGTTTGTGAACATGTGATTTATATGGTCAAAGGCAAAGATGTTCGTCATCTGAGTCGTGAAGAACTGGAACAAACCGTTAACGCAGTTCGTTAATTGATTCAGCCATCTTTACACTGGTGAAGATGGCGTATCTCAAATCCCTTCGCGTGAACCCAACTTATTCCGCCCCGCTGGATTTAATCAACGGCAAAGTCGAGCTTAGCCACGGTGGTGGCGGTCGAGCGATGGCGCAATTGATTGATGCTTTATTCATCAAACATTTCGACAATCAGCTGCTTAAACAGCGCAATGACCAAGCCTTATTCACCCCGCCTGCTGGTCGATTAGTGATTAGTACCGATGGTCATGTCATTTCACCGCTATTTTTTCCCGGTGGCAATATTGGTTCATTAGCCGTGCATGGCACTATCAACGATGTCGCCATGTCTGGCGCCAAACCTTTGTATTTAGCGGCGGGCTTTATTCTCGAAGCAGGTTTACCGCTGGCGGATTTAGAAAAAATCGTTATCAGCATGGCTCAAGCCGCCAATAATGCGGGTGTGCCTATCATCACCGGCGACACCAAAGTGGTGGAACGCGGCAAAGCCGATGGCATGTTTATTACCACTACTGGCATTGGCGTGGTGGCCGATGGTGTAGAGATTTCTGCCGAACGTGCCGAAGCCGGCTGCAAGATTTTAGTCAGCGGTAGCTTGGGCGATCATGGCATCGCCATCATGGCTGGACGCGAAAACCTGCAATTTGAAACTGCGATTGTTTCTGACTCTGCAGCCTTGCATGGT
>JBEGMT010000005.1:0-4180 GCA_041182925.1 Pseudomonadota bacterium
GCTATTAGAGATATTGTTGGTTCTGCAGTTGGTACGACAGCTGTTTTAACTTTACGGTTAGGTTCTTCTCCGACTACACCGGCCGATAGTTATACAATTAATCAAGACACCGCTAATAATGAACAATTATCTTTCGGTAATAATTCGGTGAGTTTTATCCAAGGTGCATCGACAGTTGCTACAGTTAATTTCTTATATACATAAGGATTTATGAATCCATCACAAGCATCATCGGCTACTTCAGAACTCCCTGCCCACCTAACCAGCCTTCGCGGCTGGTTAGCCTATGTGCTCCGCGGCCGTATCGGTTGGCTGGCAGCTTCCAGTTTTTTCATCAACTTAGGTTTGTTAATCACGCCTTTGTTCTCGATGCTGGTCTACGACAAAGTAGTTCATAACGGTATTTTTGAAACCTTGTGGGCTTTGGTCATCGGTGTGGTGTTGTTTTTAGCAGCGGAATTAACTGTGCGTAGTTTGCGGATGCGTGATATGGAGCGTTTAGCGTGCGTCATTGATGAACGCATCGACAGCAAATTATTGACCACCTTATTAAAACCATCGGCTCGTAGCGGCGCACAACCGGGGATGGCGGCGCGGTTTTTAACCTTGTACCGCGATTTATCGGCGGCACGCGATTTCTTTTCTTCGCATTACTTATTAGCGCTATCCGATGTGCCATTTACCCTGATGATTTGGGTAGTGATCGGCGTGATTGCTTGGCCTTTGTTATTGGTGGTGTTGGTTTGGGTAGCGATTTATGTCGGGGTTGGGAGTTTATTAAAAGAACGCTCGGCCAAAGCCGCCCAGCGTTTAAGCCAATTACAAGCCACCAAAATGGCCTTGCTCACCGACGCGATGTCGTCTTTGGACACCTTGCGTACCAGTCACGCCGGCGAACATCTTAAACAGCGTTTCGCCAGCGCCGCTAAAGCGCATGCAGTTCAAACAGCGGGTTTGCGTATGGAATTAATGTTGCAAACTCACTGGATGCAAGCGGTGTATTTGTTGAGCTATGTCAGTTTGTTAGTGGTCGGCTCGTATTTGATTTTCGAACAGGTGATTTCTACCGGTGCATTGATTGCAGTATCGATGTTGAGCGGTCGATCTTTAGGGGTGGTCGGACAGGTGTTGATGACCTTGGGGCGTTGGAGCGAGTTGCAACAAGCCATGCAATCGCTGGCGCCGTATTTAAGCGAAGACGAGCAGCAGCCGTTGGCGGATGATGACAGTCTTGATCCTGATTTAATCAGTCGCCCAGCGGAAAGTGTCGAGGGTTTGCTGTCCGCGCATCGGATTGTTCATCATTATCCAAATGGCGAAGCGGTGTTGCGAGAGCTGAATTTAAGCTTCAAAGTCGGTGAACGGATTGGTTTGTTGGGTCGTCCGGGTTCGGGTAAATCGACTTTATTGCGGATTTTGGCGGGTGCAATTAATCCGAGTGAAGGCGAAGTGCGTATCGATCACACCGCTTTGCACAGCATCAATGTTGCCGACCGTGCTAGTTGGCTGGCGTTTAAACCGCAAGAAGCGCCATTGTTAGCCGGTACTTTGGAATACAACATCTTGCTAGGCTTATCACCCTGTGCTGACCAAACTGCACGTACCGCCGCTTTGCGTCATGCGATTTATCACTCTGCACTGGATCAGGATTTGGCCTCTGGGGTGTTGAGCTTAAATCAACACATCGAAGAATACGGCGCCAATCTTTCCGGTGGTCAACGCCAAAAAATCGCTTTGGCGCGAGCATTAGCGTCGCAGCCACGGATTTTATTGCTGGATGAACCGACTGCGGGGCTTGATACCGAAAGCGAAAAAATCATTATTCAACGCTTAGCCGAACTGCAAGACGTTACTCTGGTTTTAGTTACCCATAGCTCGGCAGCCTTATCGATCACTGAGCGCTTGGTGGTATTGGAGCAGGGTAAGGTGTTGGCTGATGGTGAGACTAGTAAGATGTTGAACGGGTAGGGAGCCTAGCATAAGTTCAGTGTTTTTTATGGAAATCAAGTAGGGTGGAGGCGTTGTGCTTATCCACCCTTGCTAATCGTTTTTTATAGAATTTCCATTAGCTTGTCATTGATGTTACGCAAACACCATTGCTAATCTCGCGTCCATTGGTTATGAATTTTCGATTATTGAGTAAAACGCGGTTGGTTGTTTTGAGGATATCCATAGCCATTGGGTTGGTTGGTTGTTGGATAGCTTTGAGTGGGTTGGGTTTGCGGATTGTTAGCGCCGGCATTGTTATTGGCTTTAATCGCTAATTCGACTCGACGATTAGCCGCGCGGTTAGTTTCGCTGGTATTTGGCAGTTTCGGTGCAATTTCGCCCATGCCTTGTTGGGTAATGCGTTGTGCATTGACGCCACGTTGAACCAGATAGCGCCCAACACTGGTGGCGCGTGCTTCAGATAAGCGTTGGTTGTCGGCATCAGCGCCAACATCATCGGTATGGCCTGTCACTACAATGGTTGATTCAGGGTATTTAGTTAGCACTTGAGCGACGGCATCTAAAGCCGCTTGTGAGGCTTGATTCAAATCGGTTTTTCCAGAAGCAAAAGTCACTGAGCTAGAACTGGGCATGTTTAGATTAATTTGGTTGTCGGCGGTACGTTGTACTTCGATACCTGTGCCTTGTAATGATTGCTGCATTTCTTGTTGCTGTTGATCCATGTAATAGCCAATGCCTGCGCCGACTACGCCACCCGCCAAAGCCCCTAAACCCGCGTTAACTAAATCATTGCCACCAAACAAAGCGCCTGCACCTGCTCCGACTGCTGCACCAATCCCGCCGCCTGCTGCTGTACCGCTAATACCGGTTTGTCCTGTGCGCGGATCAACTGCACAACCGTTTAGAAGAATGCTGGCTAGGCCAAGTGTTATCATTGTTTTTTTCATTGTATTGCCTATTTCGATTGAGTGTAAAAGTTAAAGTCCGGCGCATGGTCTGATTTTATGCTTAAGTAACGCTTAGGATTGTTGCTTTACCAACATTGGGCATGCCGTGTCAATTGTTTTCAATGCATCTTGTTTGGATAAATTTAATCATGTCAAAAGTGATGAATAGACGCTTTGCGGTTGCGCCAATGCTGGATTGGACTTACAAATCAAAGTAGCGCATATAAAATCAAATGGTTACGAATTTTAAAATTTCATTTGAGCAAAATTAGAGCAACAAAACTTTAACTTTTCTTGGAAAAATTATGCGCGTCCAGTGGGTGTTCATCGTTTGATACATTCCCGGGAAAATATAGAAATTCGTATCAAAATATTCCCTTAAAAAATGTGAAATAGTTCGCAAAAATTCTGGATTGTTGCGCTATACTACGCCCGCAGTTTAAAGAAAGTTGTGTGACAGCAAAAAAGGCAAACCCATCGAAAGGTGGGGACGCAAAGTCACCGATCCATGACAATTTGTCAGGGACAGCGGGATTACCAGAGTCGCGTGACTAGCAGATAAAAACCTGCCAGCCCTCCACGATCTAATAACCTCAAAGTCCCTGTCTCGAACAAAAGGAGACAGGCCATGTTCACTTTAGCAAAAGCAATCATCGCTTCTGGCGCTTTGGTATACGGCGCAGCAAGTGTAGACCCAGTTAGCACTCCAGCCAATACCGTAGGCGTTTCTGTATATAGAGCTCCGGTCGCTTTCGTATTTGCTCCAGATCACAAGGCTCCTGATTCATTTGTTCGTGATGGTAGCGACATTGAAGCCAATGTCGAACAAGCTGCCGAACACTTTGACAATTTTGCCATGCAAATGCCCGGTGTCCTGGGCAAAAAGCTTAAATCCGTCATGAAACACGGATCTAAAGCAATCCTCATGGAAGACTCAGAAACCAAAGCCGCTGAAGAAAAAATGATCGGCTCGTTGGTTCAAGGTCTGAAACATATCGGTGATGCAATGGCTGCAGACATGGTTCGGTCTGCACAAAACGCTCGCGGATAATGAACTTGCCGAAAGCATTTCGATCATCTCTAATGCTTGGGGGATGACGAAAGCCAAAAGCGATGCACTAGCCAAGTGAAGAACTTAGCCTTATATGCTTGGGGCTGAATTCAAACTCGGTGTTCGAAAAAGCCAAGAATAGTCCTTATATGCTTGGGGCCTGTTCAAGGTGCAAACAGGGAATGATGCCTTAATGCTTGGAGGCTAATTTTCCGGTAGAAATTCGAAAAAC
>JBEGMT010000006.1:0-2631 GCA_041182925.1 Pseudomonadota bacterium
TGGGATGCGATATGGTTGTAGGTGCGAATTTATTCGCACGGGTTACGGTTATTGTGCGAATCAATTCGCACCTACAGTAAATTAGATGGAAAGATATTGATGAATGCAATCGAATTAGCACAAGCAAACTGTCCATATACACAGATTATTCAAACTAATATCGCTAAGGAAACGACATGCTAACTTCAGCTGAATGGCTAACTCGAATACGTTTGGGCGAAGACTCTAGTTTGGAGTTAAAGCGCTTAGTCATGCGCGGTGATAGCAAAGTAGATGGCCCGCACCCTGAAAGTTTGGCCGATGAGCTGGCGGCGATGGCGAATGGTCATGGTGGCTGCGTGATTTTAGGGGTTGATGATGTCAGCAAACAGGTTTTGGGGATTGATTACGCGGTTTTAGATGGTGTGGAAAAATGGTTGGCTGAAATTGCTCAAACTCGGATTCAACCGCCTTTGGATATGTTTACTCAACATATTGAATTGCCGGACGATAGTGGACAGCTTCGGCCTGTGATTGTCATTGAAGTACCGAGAAGTTTGATGGTACATAAAAGCCCAAACGGTTATTTCAAACGCATTGCCCATGCTAAGCGGGAAATGACGCCCGATGTATTGGCAAGATTGTTTCAGCAACGTAGCCAGTCACGCTTGATTCGTTTTGAAGAGCAAGCGGTGCCATCGACACGAATCGAGCAGGCCGACGCGCTTTTGCTCAGACATTTTTTACGCGCTAACGAAGGTGATCCTGCTTTACAAATGCAACGCTTACATTTAAGCGCCGATGATCAAGGAATCTCGCGTTTGAGTGTGGCGGGGGTTTTGCTGTGTACGCCTAAACCAACTGAATGGTTGCCTGCGGCTTATATTCAGGCGGTGGCTTATAGTGGATTGATTAATGATCCTAATGATCAATTGGATGCAAAAGATTTTGAAGGGCCATTAGATCGGCAAATTTGGGATGCGTTTGATTTTGTGCGTCTGCATATGAAAGTCCCAGCGCGTAAGGTTCTAGGGCGAGTTGATTTTCCGCAATACAGTTTGCGTGCGGTATTTGAAGCGATTGTTAATGCTGTGGTACATCGGGATTATTCAATTTGGGGTGGACGAATTCGCTTACATTTATTTGCGGATCGTTTAGAGCTGTATTCACCTGGGGCGCTGCCAAATTCGATGACCGTGGAAACGATGCGCTTAATGTCGATGCCAAGAAATGAAGTTCTGGCGAGTTTGTTCTCCAAGTATTACCCGTTGCGGGATGTCGGTTTAGGGCGAGAGTTTTTAATGGATCGTAGAGGTTCGGGGGTTGATGTGATTTTGGCAGAAAGTGAGCGATTGTCCGGCAAAAAGCCACTGTATGAAAATCTGGCGGATATGGAGCTGAAATTAACCATATATGCCGCCAACCTTCCAGACAAGGAATCAAGTCATGACTAACCGAGTTTTAAATACTGTCGCTGGACGGTTAAGCCTGCGCACACCGCAACGCGAATCCTTGGAAGCCTTACAAACTGCGATTACGGCAACACCTGACCTACTGCATCCGAAACGGGATACTGCGCATATACTGGATATTCTGAAATCTGAATTCCCTAAACTGTCGGATTTTGAACGCGAATTTCCATCATTGTGTTTTGCGCTGGCAACCGGTGTGGGGAAAACCCGTTTGATGGGGGCATTTATCAGCTATTTGCATTTGGCGCATGGCATTAGCAATTTTTTTGTTTTAGCGCCCAATCTAACCATCTATAACAAACTGATCGCCGACTTTACGCCAAATACGCCCAAGTATGTGTTTAAAGGCATTGCGGAGTTTGCAGTCAATACACCGAAAATTATTACCGGCGATGATTATGAAGTGAAAGGTCGGGCTTTGGATGTGTTTTCGTCGATTTCCATCAACATTTTTAACATCTCCAAAATCAACTCAGAGGTACGTGGCGGTAAAGCGCCACGCATCAAACGTTTATCGGAATATCTAGGCGATAGCTACTTTAACTACCTTGCAGAGCTACCTGATCTTGTGTTGTTGATGGATGAGTCGCACCGTTATCGGGCTGATGCCGGTGTGAGAGCCTTAAATGAATTGCAACCATTGTTAGGTTTGGAATTAACCGCGACACCTTTTACCGAATCAAGCAAAGGGCCGATTCCGTTTAAAAATGTGGTGGTTGATTACCCGTTGGCGAGAGCAATGGATGATGGTTTTGTTAAAGAACCGGCTGTTGTCACGCAACGCAACTTTGATCCATCACAACATTCCGCCACCGATATTGAGCGAATCAAATTGATGGATGGTATTCGTTTACACGAAGCGACTAAAGTTGAGTTGTTGACTTACGCGCATGAAAACGATTTGCCTGTTGTTAAGCCTTTTATGCTGGTGATTGCTAGAGATACAAGCCATGCAGCGCAATTGCTTGAGCTGATGGAATCATCGGCGTTTTTTGATGCTCGCTATCAAGGCAAAATCATTCAGGTGGACAGTAGTAAATCGGGGGCAGCAGAGGAGGAAATGATTGCTCGGTTATTAGCCGTGGAAAGTCATGATGAGCCGACTGAGATTGTGATTCACGTCAACATGCTTAAAGAAGGTTGGGACGTTACTAATCTTTATACGATAGTACCGTTGCGT
>JBEGMT010000007.1:0-11210 GCA_041182925.1 Pseudomonadota bacterium
GTAATCAAAGTGATTGGTGTTGGCGGTGGCGGCGGCAATGCAGTTAATCATATGGTGAATGGTGGCATTGATGGTGTGCAATTTATTTGTGCAAATACTGATGCTCAAGCACTACGTCAAATGACGGTTGATACCGTTGTGCAATTGGGCGTTGAACTGACTAAAGGGTTGGGGGCTGGGACTCGTCCTGAAGTGGGCCGTGCTGCAGCGGAAGAAAATCGTGACCGAATTCGCGAAGTGATTGATGGCGCTGATATGGTGTTTTTAACCGCAGGTATGGGCGGTGGTACTGGTACCGGCGCTATTTCGGTATTTGCTGAAGTGGCTAAAGAATTAGGGGTTTTAACCGTTGCCGTGGTTTCTAAACCATTTGATTTTGAAGGTGCCAAGAAAAAAGGCGTTGCGGAAGCCGGTCTCCGTGAGCTAGAGAAGTTGGTTGATTCTTTAATTATTATTCCAAATCAAAAACTATTGCCAACCTTAGGTAATAACCTTTCATTGGTTGATTCTTTTCGTGTTGCTAATGATGTGTTGTTAGATGCTGTGCAAGGTATTACCGAGTTAATTACTCACCCTGGTTTAATGAATGTGGACTTTGCTGATGTAAGAACGGTTATGTCGAACAATGGTAGCGCGATTATGGGTACGGGTGTGGCAACAGGTGAAAACCGTGCGCGTTTGGCCGCAGAAAAAGCGATTGCTTGCCCATTATTGGAAGATATTAATCTACAAGGTGCTCGTGGAATTTTGGTTAATGTTTCCTCAAATGGTGATTTAGGCCTAAACGAGTTTGATGAAATTGGTAGCATCATGCACGCTTTTGCTTCTGATGAAGCGGATATAAAAATCGGTATGGCGGTTAATTCAAGTATGGGAAATGAATTAAAAGTAACCGTTGTTGCTACAGGTATGGGTGAAAAAGCGAAAGCTAATGCGCCGATTAACTTGGTGAAAAAAGTCGCTGCTGGCGAACTGAATTACGATCAATTGGATAAACCAACTGTGATTCGCCAGCAAAAACAAGAATCAACTCGTGAAACCCGTTTTGGCGCTCAGCCAAGAGGTAGTGATGTTGATTTGGAATATTTGGATGTGCCAGCATTTTTAAGACGTCAGGCCGATTAAGTTTTTTAAACGTAGGCTGAAAAGCCAGGCAAAGGAAGTCTATCGTTGAAATTATGATAGACTTTCTAGCCTTTTTTCCTATTTATCAGTATTCATGATTAAACAGAGAACCTTAAAAAATACAATTAGAGCCACAGGTGTTGGTTTACATACAGGTGACAAAGTCTATTTAACTTTGCATCCTGCCGAACCCAATTCAGGTATCTGTTTCCGTCGTGTTGACTTGGAAACCCCCGTTACTATTGAAGCTAATCCAGAGAATGTTGGAGAAACTAAATTATCTACAACATTAGTACGTGATGGTATTAAGGTTTCCACCGTAGAGCACTTATTATCCGCACTGGCTGGATTGGGTATTGATAATGCAATGATTGATGTTAGTGCGCCAGAGGTCCCCATCATGGATGGTAGTGCGGGTCCTTTCGTGTTTTTATTGCAGTCTGCTGGGGTGGTTGAGCAAGATGCACCCAAACATTACATTCGTATTAAACAGTCAATTAAGGTTGAAGATGGTGATAAATGGGCTGCATTTGAACCATTTGATGGTTTTAAGGTGACATTCACGATCGATTTCGAACACCCAGCTTTCTCTGATCATCTTAAAACTGCTGTGATGGATTTTTCATCGACTACCTTTGTTAAAGAAGTTAGTCGTGCCCGTACTTTTGGGTTTATGAAAGATATTGAGTTCTTGCGTGAGAATAATTTAGCTTTAGGTGGCAGTTTGGATAATGCCATCGTTGTTGATGATGATCGTGTCCTTAATGAAGATGGCTTGCGGTATGCTGATGAATTCGTAAAGCATAAAATCCTTGATGCGATTGGCGATCTTTATTTATTAGGCCACAGTTTAATCGGTGAATATCAAGGCTTTAAATCAGGTCATGCGCTGAACAATAAATTGTTGTTAGCTTTATTAGAAAATCCAGATGCTTGGGAGAAAGTATCATTTACTGATGATAATCAATCACCTATCTCTTTTATGCGTTCTGCACAAAATCTGGTTGTTGCCAAGTAAACCTATCTTGAAGCGGTTATCGGCGATTGGCTTTTAACCGCTTTTCCAATGTATTGCTTAATCGCAATAAAGCCTTATTCAACTCATCCTGGTCTTGATCTTTTATTTGCTCTTGTATCATGCTAATGTTTTTTGCTGATGGAATAAGTAATCGTCTACCTGTCTTTTGCTCAATAGTTTTAGGTTGTATTTTTACCTGTAAAGTCTGAATATTTTTATATTCAGTTTCGGCTAATTTGTTTAGTATGGGTCGGTGGAAAAAGCGAAGTTGTGATGCCCATGATGCTGATTCGGTATACAGTATTAAGCGGTTGCTGGACCGAACACAATGAATTACCGATTTGGCAATATCAGCTGGCAAAGCGAATTTGACAATGCTTAACAACTTATTTTGTTCGGCTATTATTGCTAAACAGTTAGCCATTTGTCGGCCATCAAAATCTAAAGCTGATTTAAAAACAGATTTTTTTGAGTGAGTCATAAAAAATAAATCAACCTAAACTCAGGTAAGGATGCGATGAAAAACTTTATGCAAACAATGCTGGCTGATTTGGCTTACCAGCCCGAAAGGCTTTTAGAGGTATTGAGACGGGTGCAAAGCCAATATCAATTTATTCCCTCGCAAGCAATTGATTATCTGGCTGATGAATTAGGAATCCCCAGAACTCAAATTATCGCGGTTATCGAATTCTACAGTTTTTTTCATTTAACACCACAAGGTCAGTATCAGATATTGCTCAGCGATTCGATTACTGATCGTATGTTAGGAAAAGTTGATTTAGCAACTTACTTAGAAAAAAAACTTAATCTGACGTTAGGCCAAGTCCGAGCAGATGGGTTAGTTAGCTTAAATAATACCTCGTGTACAGGACTTTGCGATCAAGGTCCGGCTGCTTTAATTAACGGTTATGCTTTGCCAAATCTTAATTACACTACAATTGATGTAATTGTGGCGTTAATCGAAGCGCAAAAACCAATCAGCGAATGGCCAGCAGAATTATTTACTGTGGCCGATCAAATCCGCAAAGAGGATTTGTTACTTAGAGCATCGATTACAAAATCCGCTGGTTTAAAAGCAATGTTTGCCATAGGCTTGTCCGCTAGTTTGGCAGCAATTGATTTATCGGGATTGCGTGGGCGTGGTGGTGCTGGATTCAAGACCGCTCAGAAATGGAAATTCTGTGCCGAGGAAAGTAGTCAACAACGCTATGTGGTTTGTAATGCTGATGAAGGTGAGCCAGGTACTTTTAAAGACCGAGTCTTATTGAATCGCTATGCTGACCAAGTATTTGAAGGCATGACGATTTGTGCAGCGATTATTGGTGCTCAACAAGGTTTTTTATATCTGCGTGGTGAATATCTCTATCTTTATCATCAACTTAACTCGATTTTGCAGCAACGTCGTGATGAGGGATTGTTAGGTAACAACATTCTTAATCAAGGATTAGTGTTTGACATTGAAATCCGCTTAGGTGCTGGCGCTTATATTTGTGGTGAAGAATCGGCCCTGATTGAATCCTTGGAAGGTAAGCCGGGTATTCCTCGTAATCGACCACCCTATCCAGTCAGTCACGGCTATTTGAATCAACCCACCGTAGTCAACAACGTCGAAACCTTTTTAGCCGCCGCAGCGATTGTGGTTAACGGCGGCGCATGGTTTGCCAATCTCGGCAGCGAAAAATCAGCCGGTAGCAAAATCCTCAGTATTAGTGGTGATTGTGAAAAGCCGGGGATTTATGAATATCCGTTCGGCACCACGATCGCTCAGATACTCAACGATTGTGGTGCTGAAAATGTGTTGGGCGTCCAGATTGGTGGTCCATCAGGTTGTTTTATTTCTAATCAGGAATTTGACCGCCAAATTGCCTTTGAAGATTTGGCCACAGGTGGCTCTTTTATTGTTTTCAATCAGCAACGCAAGATTCTCGATATCGTCCAAAATTTCACCGATTTTTTTGCTCATGAAAGCTGTGGTTTTTGTACCCCCTGCCGAGTTGGCACTTCCTTATTAAAAAAACAGCTGGATAAAATCGCTAATGGGCATGGTTCAGCCGGTGATGTAGTGGAATTGGATGCAATTTCGCAATTGCTGAAAAACTACAGTCATTGTGGCTTAGGTCAAACCGCAGCCAACCCGGTTTTGACGACTTTGCAGCGTTACCCTGAACTGTATCAACAGCAACTCAAGCACATTAGCTACGAGCCTGGATTTGATTTAGATGCCGCTTTAGAAACCGCGAGGCAGATGGCAAATCGCAACGATGCTGCCGCACATTTACAGCAAGTGGAGGAATAATGGCTAGTTTAAGTATTGATGGTCAACGCATTGACTTTAGCGAAGGCCAAACCATTATCGAAGCCGCCACCGCTGCTGGCGTTTATATTCCTCATTTATGTCACAAGCCTGGCTATACCCCGCATGGTAGCTGTAAGTTGTGTACTGTGAATGTCAATGGTCGCAATTGTTCGGCCTGTACCTTTCCGGCGGCAGAAGGGCAAACGGTTTTAAATAACACTGAGCAACTTAAACAAGACCGCCGTAAGATTACTCAAATGTTGTTTGTGGAAGGTAATCATTTATGCCCATCTTGCGAAAAAAGCGGTAATTGCCAATTACAAGCGATTGGCTATCAGTTAAATATGCTTGATAACCATTTTCCGCATTTTTACCCGCATCGAGCCGTTGATGCTTCACATCCCGATATTTTGATTGATCACAATCGCTGTATTTTCTGTAATTTATGTGTGCGTGCCAGCCGAGAAAAAGACGGTAAAAATGTGTTTGGTATCAGTGGGCGTGGGATTAATAAACGCTTAGTTATCAATTCAACTACGGGTGAACTGAAAGACAGTGATATTGATGTTAACGATAGTGCGGCGCATATTTGCCCCACTGGGGCGATTTTGATTAAACATACCGCCTATCAAGCGCCGATTGGACAGCGGATCTATGATCAGCACACCATTGGCGAAGTGGCTTTGGAGCAAGAACATGGCCAATAAATTAAAAGTAGCGACTACCTCGTTAGGCGGGTGCTTTGGTTGCCATATGTCGTTTTTGGATATTGATGAGCGTTTGCTGGCGTTGATAGACGTTGCCGAGTTTGATCGTTCACCGTTAACCGATATTGAACACTGCCATCCTTGCGATATTGGATTAATTGAAGGTGGTGTCTGTAATTCGGAAAATGTCCATGTCCTGCGTGAGTTTCGTAAAAACTGCAAAATCTTGGTAGCGGTCGGTGCTTGCGCGATTAACGGCGGCTTGCCGGCGCTGCGTAACCCTATTTCCTTGGAAGCGTGTTTATTAGAAGCCTATCGTGATGGCATTGGTGTTGAGAACCCACAAATCCCCAGTGATCCTGAGTTACCATTATTATTGGATAAGGTTCGACCGATTCACGAAGTGGTGAAAGTCGATTATTTCTTGCCCGGTTGTCCACCTTCTGCCAATGTATTTTGGGCATTTTTAACGGCTTTGTTAGAAGGTCGCGAGCCGAGTTTGCCTTATGATTTAGTCCATTACGATTAAAACGATTCGAACAAATCCATTTGTTGTAGGTGCTGCTGTCGGCTTTCTAAGCCCGAAAGCGTTATACCTAATAAGCGCACTTTTTTCTCACCTACCCCAGTATTTTTTAATAAATCGGCAATCACCAACCGTGCTTGCTGATCATTTTTAATTGGTTGGCTTAGAGTTTTACCGCGCGTGATTTGAACAAAGTTTTGATATTTGATCTTGATGGTTAACGTATAAGCATTTTGATTTTTGGCTTGTAACTTGGCCAAATTTTGTTCAAAAAGAGTTTGTAATTGTGCGATGACTTGTTGCAGATCATCTAAATCTTGTTGGAAGGTGGTTTCAGCACCAATCGATTTACGAATCCGTTGGCTATTAACTGAGCGATGATCAATGCCTCGCGCAATATTGAAATAGTGTTCCGCTGCTTTGCCAAAATGCTGCTGCAGGATTTCTAGCGACACTTGTTTCAAATCGTGTCCGTTAAAAATACCTAATTGATGCATTTTCTGCTCAGTCGCTGGGCCAATGCCGTGAAATTTACCAATCGACAATTGTTCGATAAATGTCTCGCCTTGTTCTGGCGTAATTAAAAATAAACCATCTGGTTTGCCATAATCCGAAGCCAGTTTTGCTAAGAATTTGTTGTAAGAGATGCCAGCTGAAGCAATTAATTGGGTTTGTTTGCGTATCTCGGCTTTGATTTGTTTGGCTAATAATGTCGCTGAACCTTGAAACAACTGACTTTCTGTCACATCCAGATACGCTTCATCCAATGATAAAGGTTCGACTTTGTTGGAGTAGCGGCTAAAAATCTCTCGGATAATTGCCGATGTTTCTTGATAAACCGAAAATCGGGGTTTAACGAAAATTGCTTGTGGGCAAAGTCGGTAAGCGTGGGAAGATGGCATTGCTGAATGGACACCAAATTGGCGGGCTTCATAGCTACAGGTTGCGACCACGCCACGAGAATTAGGATAGCCACCAACGATAATTGCTTTGTTGCGATATTGGGGATTGTCGCGTTGTTCAATTGCCGCATAAAAGGCATCCATATCAATATGGATGATTTTACGCTGCGAATTAGTCATACAAACTTAGTTTTTCCTTAGAAAACCCATGTCGCTGGAAACATGCCATTCGGCAAATGGAAAAGCTAATTGGTCAGTGCTAAAGGTTAGAAATAGTAAGATGTGATAGTGATAACTGGAAAGGCTATGACCAAAGCTTAATAAATTGCTATTGGTTCTGCCATTGATTAACACCGATGCCATTTGCAACAAGATCACAATCCACAACAATAATTTCACCATACTGTCGATGAATGCATAAATCAGCATAAAAATAATCCGACGCCATGTTTCAATTTTTTTGAAATTTTCGCTGATTTGATCTTGCTGCATAAGGATTAACCTCTATTCATTACGTCCCGTAAATCAAGCGCTGCTGCATTAGCGCGAGCGATGTAGTTTGCCATCGCCAAAGAATAGTTGGCAAACAGGCCAAAACCATCACCATTTAATACGACTGGGCTTAAAGTTGGGGTTAAAGCGTTTTCAAGCGATTGAATCATAATGTCCAATGTATTCATGGCACGTTTATCCAACAAGATGTCAGAAAAGTCATGCTTAATCGCTTTAAGAATATGAACTAAAGCCCAACTTGCGCCACGCGCTTCGTAAAATACGTTATCAATTTCCAACCAAGGTGTTTGACCAATCGTTGGCATATTGATGTCAATAGGATTCGATGGATCACCGTGCGCTGCACCGGAAAACTTGTCGGTACTAGCGGCTAGACGAGTTGATAAACCGCCGAGACGTTTAATAACAACCTCGGTATATTGCCAAAGATTGTCGGCGCGCGAGTGAAACTGCGCTGGTTTTGAAGTTGTCGATGGGTTTTGTAAGCGAGCCATGTAAGCATGTAAAGCCTCAACGCCTTTGACATATTCTGCTTCTGTCGATGGTAAAGCCCATGAATTACGTTCATAGTAAAAATAAGGCTCTGCTTTTGCTAAGTCTGGATCTTCGGCAGATTGTGATTGATCGCGAGCAAAATGGTTACGCAATGCGGTAGTTCCATCACGCAACATGACCAGAGCCCCGTATTCAAAGCTTTGAATGTTGTCACAAAATAAGCCTGGAGGCGCTACGTCATTGGAAAGATAGCCGCCGGATTTGAACAGAATGACATCAGCAATGTGTGCCAAGGTATTAGCGTACACATAGCCAATTGGCATTTGATCGGTATGAGTAACCTCCATGCGTTCGACGGCTTCGTCTTGCACACTAAATTGTTCAGGCTCTTGGCTCCACCATTCGCCTAATATCAGCATAACAATTAGAACAATGCCGATTAGTGTACCGAATCCCCAGAGAATGCCTTTTGACTTTGCGTCCTCAAAAGCGTATGAATTGTCTGCCATGTATTACGTGTCCTGGTGAGAATTAAAAACTCGACTCGGGCGAGTAAGCGAATGTTAGCATGGATTATGGTTAAGGCTCGTTTTCAGTGAAGATAGCGATTACTAGCCAACGGTGCTAGAGGAATAGATGTAGGTGGCATTTGTACAAAAAAACCCTGGTTTATTAGGCTAGCAATGACTTTTTCGCTATTTTCGCGCGCCAATTTGCGTTCTGGTGTTAATTCAAGTTCCATGATAAAACTTAAACGACCAATGCTTTGCATTAAGTCGCTTGGAATGGCGCTGAAATCATCTTTTTTATCCAAGTAAAGATAAAGTTCGTCTTTTTTCAAACTTTTATAAATATAGCATTGCATAATTAGGCCTCATTACTTCAATTGTGCTAATTCTAGCGGTTTTTGTTTAGAATTTTTAGGCTAAAATTCAGTTCACCTCATTAAAATCGAATGCAAAATCAGTTTTTTAAAATAGCCTGTTATTTTGAGGCAAGTCTAGTTGTGATCGCAGTATCCGTCGGCTGGTTGTTTGATTTGAATCCATTAGCGGATTTGTATTTTTCTGAAGCAGCAATAGTGAATGGCGTTTTGGCTACTTTACCCCTGCTAATATTATTTTTCGGAATGCAGCAGTTACCGCATCCCGCATTTAAAAATATCCGAAATTTACTGCAAGAATCGCTAGGTCAATCGTTACAGGGAGTGCATTGGACGGATTTATTGATTTTGGCTGGTTTGGCAGGTCTTGGTGAAGAGGTTTTATTTCGTGGTCTGATGCAAAGCGGGTTTGAACAGGCGTGGGGATTTGATGTTGGCTTAATTGCCAGTAGTGTGGTGTTTGCATTCGCTCATGCTGTTACACCCTTGTATGCGGTGTTAGCTTTATTAATCAGTTTATATTTAGGTTTGTCACTGGATTATGACGGGGAACGCAGCTTGTTAACGCCGATTGTAATTCACGGACTTTACGATTTTGTGGCATTTCTTGTTATCGTTAACAATACTCGTAAAGACAATCAAGGTTCCTAATGACTAATCAACATTTATCAATACCATCACAATTACGCGCTCATTGGCTGGTGGTTGGCTTTTTATTTCTGTTGTTAATCGCTTATAACTTTGTCTGTCATGTTTGGGGGGTAGAGTTAAGAATCAATCTTGATGAAGCGCAAAGGGAAATAATTAGAACTGTACTGTATGGAGCAGCGATTATTTTGTTTCCACTCACTAATTTACTGCGTTTCATTTTGCTAAGACTCAATCAAACCATGCCCGGTGATAAGTCTGCTAAACAACGCTATTTTTTTACCACCACAGTTGCCTTGCTATTGATCGAAACAGTAGCGTTTTTCGGTTTCGTAATGTTCATTTTGGGCGATGATTTCAACACCTTGTATATTTTTTCGGTTTTAGGTGGGTTAGGTCTGTTTTTACATCGCCCCAAAATCGAGGAATTAGCGGCGATTGATTACGCTCTTAGCGCCAAAAATCAATAAAAATCAAGTCAATTTGCGCGGATGCTTTTTAGGAGGGGCGGTAAAGTTGTACAATAAGCGGCTTATTTTCGATTAGCTAGGTGTGATCATGCAAATCATTCAAGAAGCGCTAACGTTTGACGACGTTTTATTAATCCCCGCGCATTCCACTGTTTTACCTCGCGATGTTCAGTTAACAACGCAATTAACCCGCAACATCACCCTAAACATTCCTTTGGTGTCAGCTGCCATGGACACGGTGACCGAAGCCCGTCTTGCGATTGCGATTGCTCAAGAAGGCGGCATCGGTATCATTCACAAAAACATGACCATCGAGCAACAAGCGCGTGAAGTGTTAAGAGTTAAAAAATACGAAAGTGGTGTGATTAAAGACCCTATCACGGTGTCCCCGAATGTGACTGTCCGTGAAGTGATGGAATTGACTCGCGCTAAAAACATTTCTGGTGTGCCTGTGGTTGATGGTGAAGCACTGGTTGGCATCGTTACCAGTCGTGATTTACGGTTTGAAACTCGCTTGGATGAATCAATTACTTCGGTAATGACACCTAAAGAGCGATTGATTACGGTTAATGAATCTGCCAGCCATAAAGAAGCGATTGCGTTGCTACACAAACACCGTATTGAAAAAGTGTTAGTCGTGAATGATGATTTTCATTTGCGCGGCATGATTACCGTCAAAGACATTCAAAAAGCCAAAGATAATCCACAGGCTTGCAAAGACGAACAAGAACGTTTGCGGGTTGGCGCAGCGGTGGGAACTGGTTTTGAGACCGAAGAAAGAGTTAAAGCTTTAGTCGAAGCTGGTGTTGATGTCATCATCGTTGATACGGCTCATGGTCATTCACAAGGCGTATTAGACCGCGTGCGTTGGGTCAAACAAAATTTCCCTAAACTGCAAGTGATTGGCGGCAATATTGCCACTGCCGCAGCCGCTAAAGCATTGGTTGAAGCCGGTGCTGATGGCGTTAAAGTTGGCATTGGTCCAGGTTCAATTTGTACTACCCGTATCGTTGCTGGCGTTGGTGTGCCGCAAATCTCGGCGGTAAGTAATGTTGCTGAAGCCCTAAAAGGCACTGGTGTCCCTTTGATTGCTGATGGTGGTATTCGTTATTCAGGTGACGTCGCTAAAGCTTTGGCTGCGGGTGCTCATGCGGTGATGCTAGGCGGTTTATTTGCTGGTACAGAAGAAGCGCCGGGCGAAGTAGAATTATTCCAAGGCCGTTCTTATAAATCTTATCGTGGTATGGGTTCTTTGGGCGCGATGTCACAACAACAAGGCTCTAGCGATCGTTATTTCCAAGAAGCAACGGATTTGGTCGAAAAATTGGTGCCAGAAGGTATCGAAGGCCGAGTACCTTACAAAGGCAGTGTATTGGCGATTATTCATCAGTTATTAGGCGGTATCCGTTCTAGCATGGGCTACACCGGTAATCCGACCATTGATGCTCTACACGAAAATGCACAATTTGTCCGAGTCACCAGTGCCGGGATGCGGGAAAGTCATGTTCACGATGTGACTATTACCAAAGAAGCGCCTAACTACCACATGAATTAATAGCAAGTTATTGCTTTTTCTGGACGAAATATATGCAAGCTCAAACTGCGGCCCCCGCTATTACTATTTCAC
>JBEGMT010000008.1:0-3524 GCA_041182925.1 Pseudomonadota bacterium
GTTAGAAGCAATTGCTACCGATGCTTTGGCGGAGGTGGAAGCTGAAGGCGTTGTGACTATCGTGCCGAATGCGCGAGCGATTCAATTGACGATGAATCGCGAAGGGATTCGTCAATTGGCGGCTGAGCAATTGGCTTTGCCAACTTCCAGTTATGCATTTGCCGAAACTTTTGAGCAATTAAAAGCTGCGGTCGATGCGGGCATTGGTTATCCGTGTTTCATCAAACCAACTATGTCTTCATCAGGCAAAGGTCAGTCGATGGTGAAAAGCGCTGATCAATTGCAAGCGGCTTGGGATTATGCCAAAGCCGGTGGTCGAGCCGATACTGGTAAGATGATTGTTGAAGGTAAAGTCGAATTTGATTTTGAGATTACGTTGCTGACGGTTCGTGCTTTAAATGCTGACGGTGTTGCACAAACCTATTTCTGCGAACCGATTGGTCACGTTCAAGAAAATGGCGATTATCGTGAAAGCTGGCAGCCACAGGCGATGACCGACAAAGCTTTGCAATCAGCACAGCAAATCGCAGCTAAAGTCACCGAAGCTTTAGGTGGTTTAGGTTTGTTTGGGGTTGAGTTGTTTGTCAAAGGCGATGAGGTTTGGTTTAGCGAAGTTAGTCCCCGTCCGCATGATACTGGCATGGTGACGATGGCCAGTCAGCGTCAAAATGAATTTGAGCTGCATGTGCGGGCGATTTTAGGATTGCCGGTCAACACTGATTTAGACAAAACTGCCGCTAGTGCGGTGATTTTGGGCGGTGTCGATGCTAAGCAAGTGGTTTATCAAGGTTTGGAAAAAGCCTTGGCTGTCGCTGATAGCGAAGTACGTTTGTTTGGTAAGCCAGAAGCCTTTGTTCATCGTCGGATGGGGGTTGCCTTAGCAACTGGCGATACGGTGACGCTTGCCAGGGAGAAAGCGGTGAAAGCCGCTGGTTCGATTACCATAAGCAAAATCGACTAAGGGCTGGGGCGGTTTTATGTTGAAGCCGCTGAAAATTTTACCTTGGTTGCTGGTTTGCTCGGCGGTTGAAGCAGATATTTTTAAATATGTCGATCCGAATGGTCATGTCTATTACACCGATAATGCTGCCGCTGGTTCAGAATATCGTTTAATTATTCGCACTCGGCCTAAAACCTATGCCAAAGACCTGAAATCAATGTCTGGCAATAAGTTGAAATATGCTGATTTGATTGCCAAAGCAGCTGAACGGCATCAAGTTGATCCTAAATTGTTACATGCCGTGATTCAGGCCGAATCCGCTTATAACGCTAATGCTATTTCATCGGCTGGTGCGGTGGGCTTGATGCAATTAATGCCCGATACAGCGCGGCGTTATGGCGTATCAGATCGCCGTGATGCCGAGCAAAATATCGACGCTGGAACGCGCTATCTGAAAGATTTGCTAGCACTGTTTAATGCCGACCTTAAATTAGCCGTCGCTGGCTACAATGCGGGCGAAGGGGCGGTGATGAAATATAACCGCACAGTACCGCCTTATCCTGAAACCCAAAATTACGTTCAACAAGTCTTGAGTCTTTATAGTAAAAGCTGAAAGTGGTATCAATTTAGATGGAACTTAAACTTAGCCTAACAACATGGCATCCATGAGTAACTTCGAATTCCTCAAAGAGCACGACGCTTTATTTTTCCAGTTAGCCTCATCAGCTGAACGGGCTTTTGCTAGTGATCCCAATACCACGCTGATTAAACTCCGCCAGTTGGGCGAGGCGCTCGCTCAAGACTTAGCGGCTCGTTGCGGTATTGAGTTTGACGATAAAACCAGCCAAGCCGATTTATTGTTCAAACTCAATCGGGAAATTCGTTTTGACCCCAATGTGGTCGAGCTGTTCCATACGCTACGCATTGAAGGTAACCGCGCTACCCATCAGTTTAAAACTCAGCACAAGGAAGCTTTGGATGGCTTACGGATTGCTCGCGCTTTAGCGATTTGGTTTCACCAAGCTTTTGGTAAACAAGCGAGCAATTTCAAGCAAGGTCCTTTCATTGCGCCAAGCGATCCTAGTCAGGAATTGCGCGAACTTACTATTCAGATTGAACAGCTCAAAGCTAAACTTCAAGATGCCAATCAGCAAGTCGAAACCAATCAACAGTTAATCGAACTGACTGCGCTTGAGAAACAGCAATACGCCGCTTTAGCTGAACAAATGGATGCAGAAGCGCGTATTTTCGAACAGATGGCGCAAGAGCAGGAACAACGCTTACAGCAGCAACGCCAAGCCTTTGAAGCGCGCTTGCAAACTATGCAAACCGAATTGGAAAATCAAGCTCAAGCCAGCCAGCAAATCGAAGCAATCATTAAAAAGGCGGGTAGTGTTGAATCTTCGCTCAATGAAGAGCTCACCCGTATCCTCATCGATCAGCAACTAATGGCAGCCGGTTGGGAAGCTGATACCCAAGAACTAACCTACCAAAAAGGTGCAAGACCCGAAAAAGGCAAAAACAAAGCCATCTCCGAATGGCCGACTCAAGGTAAGCAAAGTGCTGATTATGTTTTGTTTGCCGGATTAATTCCTATTGCCGTGGTCGAAGCCAAACGGGAAAACATCAACGTCGCGGGCAAAATCCCCCAAGCGGAACGCTATTCGCGCGGTTTTACCCCAACCGCCAATATGCAATCGGCCTGGCAACAGCAAGGCCTCACCATCGCTTGGCCGGATCACGAAAATAGTCATTATCAGATTCCGTTCGTCTATTCCTGTAACGGCAGGCCGTTTGTCAAACAACTCGCCGAACAATCCGGCACTTGGTTTCGCGATGTCCGCGAGCCGTCCAATCTCGCAAAACCCTTGCCGGATTTTCATAGCCCGCAAGGTCTGTTGGACAAACTGCTACGTAGCAAAGCTGTGGCGGAAGAAAAGCTCAAACAAGAAGGTTTTGCCTATTTGCGTTTGCGTGATTATCAGGAAAAAGCTGTACAAGCCACCGAGCTGGCTTTGGCTGACAACCAAACCAATTGCCTGCTGGCGATGGCCACCGGCACCGGCAAAACTCGCACTATTATTGGATTGATGTACCGCTTTTTAAAAGCGGAACGCTTCAAACGCATCCTGTTTTTGGTAGACCGCACGGCATTGGGTCAACAGGCCGTTGATTCCTTTAATGATGCGCCACTGGAGCAAAACCAAACCCTATCCAAAATCTACAATGTCGCCGAACTGGGCGATATGGCGGCAGAAGCAGAAACCCGCATACAAGTAGCCACCGTGCAAGCTATGGTCAAACGCATTTTCCAATCCGATAATCCGCCCAATATCGATGCCTACGATTGCCTGATTGTCGATGAAGCCCACCGTGGTTATGCCTTGGACCAAGGTATGACCGAAGGCGAATTAGCCGTGCGCGATGTCGCTCAATACCTGTCCAGTTACCGGCGTGTACTCGATTATTTTGATGCCGTGAAAATTGGTTTAACCGCCACCCCTGCCAAGCACACCACCGAAATTTTCGGCAAACCGATCTACACCTATTCCTATCGCGAAGCGGTCGCTGATGACTGGCTGAT
>JBEGMT010000009.1:0-3830 GCA_041182925.1 Pseudomonadota bacterium
ATATAGATAGTATCGGATGGAATAGCGAAGAAAAAAAAGAAGCTATACGCCGAGAGCGAAAGTGGTTAATTGAACAAGGCTGGTACACTACTGATGAGTTAGAAGAAACCAATTTTTGGAACGAAGTAATTGGCAATCGAAAATCAATAAGAAACACCTATTCTCGAATTCCACTCCACCTGATGGCAAAATTTGCCAATAAAGAAACAGGATTAGAATTCAGCAAAAACTTAAACAAAAAATACCCAGTTCCAGATGATTTAAAAGAAGTCGAAACTAAAATTATTGATTATATAGCTAACGTCGAACAATCCAAACCATCTGATTGGTTTAATAAGGTTGATCCAATACTCAAAAAATTGAGACATGATTTCCTTCATTTTTCTGCTTTCTATGGCTCCGTTTCCAACAAGCCGCAATTTTCTAATAATAATCCAATCAATGGTCGCAGAAAAAGGATTATCCAAAATGGTTTAGTTACTTATTATTTTCAATATATTTTGGATTTTCACATCTCCCTTGCAAGCTTTTTCACTAGAGAAACCTTACCCTATGAACAGTTTTGAATGGCTACCCACTGAATCTGCCCCAAGCAACTATCCTATGTATATTATTAAGGGTGATTTAATTTTTGAAAATGGGGAATCTATTTATATTCCCGATCAAAGAATTATCAACAATGGATGGGGAAAAGAAACTTCAACACATATAGTCGGCGATACATTCAAACCACTCCCAACTCAATTACAAATATCTTGGTTTTCTTTTACCGAAGACCGGTTTTATGCCGGTAAATTTGATCTACCAAAAGATAAATTACTTGAATTATTTCAGCACGGTACCGCATCACCCTATGAAAACAATGAGCGCTGGAACTTCGATAGAATTGTCGTCGGTGTAGCGCCAGGGGGTGATGTTGCAGTTTGGGCAGGAGCAGGACGTATCGTTAAAGAAATCAGAGTATTCCGCGCCCAACCTGCAGACCTGCCTTGGTCGTTAGTCCTTGATAATCCAAACTATTCAAGGCAACAACATATTTCCGAGTCACTTGAAGAAGCACTATCACCCCAAACCCTCAAACAAGTAAAAGCGAACCCTGTACCATTAGGTAAATGGGCTATATTTGCCAAACGCTATCCTTGGATACCTAAGCTCTCAAATAGTGTTACTGGTAAAGACTTGTGGGTCAAAAGTTTCAATGGTGAAATAGAGTGGCTGGATTTAACTGGCACTCGACACGACATTGATCGTCCACCTCAAAATCGCGCAATCCCTGAGGAAGTGTCAATTTATTGGCGTAGTGCTGGGGGTATTAATTTAACTGCCGATATTAGTTTCAATGAAGAAGAAACCTTAGCCGCTTTCAACAAACTTGGTAATCTGGTATCACCTGAGCCAATGATACTAATATTCGAACCATCCGACACAACAACAAGCGTGGATGTTTTATTACAACGAGGTAAAGCAGTATATCGTTTTCAACATTCAATCGTGAAAATTTACAAAGGGAGATAATTGAAAATTTAAGGTGAAATAATACAAACCCTTACTTTCACTTATAGTTAAGGAATCTGCTCAGTAAATTGACCGGGTACTGTCACCTGAATTACGCCACCATAATTACACATCAATTTACTGCAATCATCTAATGCGGGTTGATTACCCAATATAACTGTCATTGCGCCAGGCAGCCAAGGAGCTGCTGTATTGGGTATACAGGGCATAGGTGTCAATACGCCCATTGCAGCTGCGGTGGCAGAAGCCACAACTGGGTTAGCAATCGAAGTACACATCATGAATGGCATAATGTTGACCATCGGCTTATTATCCAAAATATTAGCCGCCGGCATGTTACCAGTCAGCATTTGATTAGCCGGTAATACATTTAATTGACTTGGGCCAGTACCAAAGCTACACATCAAAGTAGCACCTGAACAAACGTGCATGGGCATAATGACCTCCTAGGCAGAGCAATTTCGATTCAAAATAAAGAGTGATTAATCATTAACTAGATTTTTGATAGTAAAACTCTGAAAGTCGGAGCCTTCCATATTCTCAGCAAAAAATACAGTAATAGGCCCAAATAATTCGTTAAGCTGCTCCTCATCGCATGTAGGCAAAAACACATTTAAAACCCGTGGGTCATAATACCTAAATAACAAAGGTTTATTAGTTTCCGACTCATAAACCATATTTAATTTACGTAAGTGATAACGCATGGTTTTTAAATCACAATCAGCTAACGCAAAAATTCCCCAATGCAACCCCCAACATTGACTGGTAATCCATTGGGTAAATAAAGAATTTTGTTCAAGCCTTACTAAATAAGGCGCACATTCCGCAATATCTGGCTCTAATTCACCACGATACAAACAAACAAATTCGGGCGGTTCGTCACTGTACAAATAATCTAGCAAAGCAGGATTAGATGCGCCATCTAATATGGCATAGGATCCAATTTTAGGATCAGCAAATAACTGACGAAGCAAACTTTTCTGTAAGTTTTGATTCTGTTGTACTTCCATTAACATCACTCCCCCTTAATCGACATTGCCGACAATAGTGGTCTTTTCAGCTGCTTTTGCTTTTGCTGCTGCCGCTGCGGCACATTTCTCACAGAATGGCGTACCGTTTTGAGCTGCCATCTTTAAAACTGTGGCAGACGGACCATAGACTTTAGGCTTAGGTGGTCTTGCCGCTTTTGGCGCATCATCTTTTTCACCGTGTTTACTATCAGCCGCTTCTTTAGGCAGTTTGGCTACTTCTGGTGAACAACCAGAACCAGAGCCAGCAGAACCACCGCTATTAATCAGCACTGGCGTTCCAGAAATTGTAACGCCAGCAGGACCAACAACAATAAAACCGCCACCTGCTTTTAGAGTAATGCTGATTCCAGCCTCAATAACGACATTCATACCGGCTTTGAGATGAATTTCCTGGCCGGCATCAACCGCATGGTTCATACCGACTTTTTCCTGCAAGTCCATATCAGCTTTGATGGATACCGTACCTGTTATAACTTGGTTATTATCACCTTTGATAGTGGTATGGTGATCGCCATCAACCTGCTCAAACAAGTCTTTTTTAACGATTAAATGCCGTTCATTACCTATCCATTCAAAATGATCGTTTTTAACCCGCACATCCTGATTATGCTCAGCATGAATAAAGAGCTGTTCCTTGCCTTTGGTATCATCAAAACGCAGCTCGTTAAAGCCACCTCCACCTTTAGTGCTATTAGTCTTGATAGTCGTAATTGCTGCTTTTGAAGGTAACGGATATGGTGGCATGGCACTATCGTTGTAGACACGTCCGGTTATAATCGGCTGATCAGGATCACCTTCCATAAAATCAACAATTACTTCCTGTCCAATGCGTGGCAAAGCAAGCATACCCCAATTTTTACCAGCCCACGGATGCGCAACCCTAACCCAACACGAACTATTTTCATCACCCTTTGCGTATCTGTCCCAATGAAACTGCACTTTGACTCGCCCAAATTTATCCGTATAGATCTCTTCGCCATTTGGGCCGGTAACAATAGCAGTTTGAGCACCATGCACTAAAGGTTTAGGTGTGATTCGTGCTGGGCGATAAGGGGTTTTAATATCTATAGTAGTAAAATTACAATCGAAAAATGTATGATTTGATGAATTATTAGTGGAATAATCATCATTATGTAATTGATAATGCACGGATATAATTAAGTAATCACGATTCTGCTCTTTAATCTCGTAATCGGTGAGTGTAAATTTATGCCCCACTGCAATACCCCGAGCATTACCAGCACCTTCACAAAGCTCAAAACGCGCTTGTAATTCTTCTAGTCG
>JBEGMT010000010.1:0-2855 GCA_041182925.1 Pseudomonadota bacterium
GTTCTTGGCAGTTTGAAGGGCGGATTGCGTTGGCTAACGAGAAAGAATCAATTTCTGCTTCAATTGGCTGGGTGCATCAATTAGATCGGGATGATATTGAGTTGACAGGACCTTTAGCTCAGGGCCGATTGGCAATAGCAGTTTTGCCGAATAAGGTGATTATTGAAGACGGTGATAATCGGCAAGAATTTCAAGGTGCGGTTGAGTCGATTTTTACCGAGCAATTAGGTGTTGCAGTGCCAGTGCAAGCTTTAAGGTATTGGGTTTTGGGTGTTAATGATCCGCATCAGGCTGTTGTAGAGCTGGCTGATGGTTTTGGGCAATCAGGTTGGACGATTAAATTTAAAGAAATGCAATCGGTTGGCAGTTTGATCTTGCCGCGCAAAATGGGTGTGGAAAAAGAATTAACCAAAATTAAATTAATAGTAGATCAGTGGAAAATTTAGTGAGTCAGGTAGAGCTGGAATCAATTGAGTGGAGTAAGCGTTGGCCTGCTCCGGCAAAATTAAATTTAATGTTGAGAATTACTGGGCGTAGAGAGGATGGTTATCATCTATTGCAAACAGTGTTTCAAATTATAGATTTGTGCGATTGGTTGGTGTTTCATCCTGTTACTGACGGTAGTGTTAGTTTGCAAAATCCGATTCCAGGCGTGCCTGAACAGGATGATTTAACTGTCCGTGCAGCTAATTTACTAAAAGAACATGCGAAGTCAGAATTAGGGGTTCGGATCGAAATTGAGAAGAATTTGCCTATGGGTGGCGGTCTAGGTGGTGGTAGTTCTGATGCTGCAACGACTTTGATTGTCTTGAATAAGCTTTGGAATATTAATTTTTCGGTCAAAAAGTTAATGGAGTTGGGCTTACAATTAGGTGCGGATGTGCCTGTTTTCGTTTATGGATATTCAGCTTGGGCTGAAGGTGTTGGTGAGCAATTAGAGCAAATAAACTTGCCAGAGCATTGGTTTGTGATTGTGAAACCAGATTGTCATGTCAATACAAAACAGATTTTTTTATCTGAAGAGTTGACAAGAGATAGTAAAGTGATCACAATAAGCGACTTCATGGCGGGTCAAGTTAGGAATGACTGCTCTGAAGTAGTAAGTAGGTTGTACGAACCTGTTAGAAGCGCTTTGTTTAGGTTATCTAAATATGGAAAATCCAGGCTGACAGGTACCGGTGCTTGTGTTTTTGTAGAGTTTGCAACAAAACAAGAAGCTGTAGATACTTATGAAGAAATAAAAAATATTTACGAGGTTTATTTGGCAAGAGCTTTAAATAAATCCTCGGTATATGAAGTTTTAGAACAAGGATGAGTTAATCAGTTTAATGGGCTGTCGCCAAGCGGTAAGGCACGGGGTTTTGATCTCCGCATACCTAGGTTCGAATCCTAGCAGCCCAGCCATTCTCCATAATAAAAATCCTTGGGAGTCTTGAATGCAAGAGGCCTCGATAATGATATTTTCTGGCAACGCCAATAAGGCATTGTCTGACGGTATTGTTAGGAAGCTCAATATGCGCCTTGGTATGGCTACTGTTGGGCGGTTTAGTGATGGGGAAATATTTGTTGAGATTGAGGAAAATGTAAGAGGGCGCGACGTTTTTGTTGTGCAACCTACATGCTCTCCAACAAATGAAAATTTAATGGAATTGTTGGTGATGATTGATGCTCTGAAAAGAGCCTCGGCAGCGCGGATAACTGCTGTAATGCCTTATTATGGTTATGCTCGGCAAGATAGAAGATCAAGGTCGGCTCGTGTTGCAATAACGGCAAGGTTAGTTGCTGATATGATTGGTAATGCAGGTGCAGATCGGGTTTTAACAGTTGATTTGCATGCTGATCAAATTCAAGGTTTTTTTGGTATTCCTGTGGATAATGTTTATGCATCTCCGATATTACTTGGCGATGTTTGGAGGCAGGAGTATGAAAATTTAATCGTTGTGTCACCAGATGTCGGAGGGGTTGTCAGAGCAAGAGCTTTGGCAAAGCGCATGGGGGATGCTGATCTTGCAATTATAGATAAGCGTCGACCAAAAGCTAATGTGTCTGAGATTATGCACATTATTGGTGATGTTGAGAATCGAACTTGTGTCATGGTTGATGATATAGTGGATACGGCTGGGACATTGTGTAATGCTGCTGCTGCGCTAAAAAAAAATGGAGCGCGTAAGGTTGTTGCATATTGTACGCATCCAGTTTTGTCGGGTGCTGCAACAGAAAATGTTAAAAATTCAGTTTTAGATGAATTGGTGGTTACCGACACAATTCCTTTGTCTAATGAATTGTTGGCAATAGGAAAGATTAGACAGTTAAGCGTTGCTGAAATGCTTGCTGAGACAATACGTCGTATAGCAGTTGGCGAATCTGTTAGTTCGCTGTATATTGATTAATAAAACAATAATTTTGCTTGTTTTGCAGTTTTGGAGAAAGTGATGTCTGGTGTGTTTGAATTTGTAGCGGAAGTGCGTGGCGCAACAGGTAGTAGTGCGGCCAAAGTTGTGCGTCGTATAGGTAGAGTTCCGGCAATTGTTTATGGTGGTCAAGGAGAGCCTCAAATGATTTCATTAGATCATAATGAAATTGTGAAGCATTTAACTCATAAAGAAGTTTACGCGTCAGTGTTGGATTTAAATGTTGCTGGCAAAACTGAAAAAGCGATCTTGAAGCATATTCAGCGTCACCCTGCTAAGTCGCAAATTTTGCATATCGATTTCATGCGCGTTGTTGGTTAGTGAATAGTTTCTAATTTATGATCAAATTAATTGTTGGCTTGGGAAATCCAGGTTTGCAATATCAAAGAACCCGGCATAATGCCGGGTTTCTTTTTTTGGATGGCTTGGTTTCTGTTAATTCGG
>JBEGMT010000011.1:0-2812 GCA_041182925.1 Pseudomonadota bacterium
CTTCAATCGAGTATTCGCCTTGGTCATCATCACGCAAACTGAAATGCTGACGGGTAGCGTCCATCAAGCGTTTCATTTGTTCAAAGTTCAAAAAGGTTGGTGTGCCGCCGCCCCAATGCAATTGATTGACCAGCCGATTTTTGTCGAATAAGTCACCTTGCATGGCAATTTCGCTGACCAAACTATCCAAATAGGGCACTGCATGAGCACGGTTTTTGGTGATAACTTTGTTGCAAGCGCAATAAAAACAAACGGTGTCACAAAAGGGAATATGGAAATACAGCGACAACGGCCCGCCAGCGGCATTGGATTTGGCGATTTGTTGGCGGTATTCGGTATCGCCAAAGCCTTCGTGCAATTCCAGGGCGGTTGGGTAGGACGTGTAACGTGGGCCTGATTTGTTGTAGCGGTTAATCAGGTCTAAGTCGAATTTGATTGATTGATCCATCAGTTTACTGCTTGGTTAATTGTAATGTTGACCGGTTGGCTGATCGGCAAACTGATCTCGGTACTGCCGATTAAATCACCTTTTTGGCTGGAGGCATCACCGGTTTTCGAAATGCGGGCAATGATTTTTAGCTGTTTAAAATCGGCTAAATGCAAATTAGGCTGCATTGCCATACTGTCGTTTAGATTAATACTTAATGGTAAATCACTGACTTGTTTACGCACTATCGCCAGCGGCATTTTCGGGCCGGTAACCGCCTGAGCATAAACAAACAGGGTTTGATTCGCTGGGGCTTTAAGTGCCGCATCCAGTGTCACTTTGACTGCAATTTCGGTTTTTGGGGTATTGGCTTGCGCGGTAGCTTCGGCAATCATTGCTTGTACTTGGCTTAAGCCTTCGGCATCAGCGGGTAATTGGCTGGCGAGTTTTTGCCAATAATTCAGTGCTTGTTGATAATCACCTACTTCCATTTTTGCCATGCCCGCTAACCATAAAGCTTCGTTATTATTCGGCTCAAGTGTCAGGGCTTTTTCGATTAACGCCGCCGGTTCGCCAGCGAGTTGACCATCACGACTCATCGCCAAGTTGTCGGCATAATTTAAAATAACTTCCAAATTCTCCGGTTGTAACTGATACAACTTGGCAAATACTTGCGCGGCTTTTGGATAATCTTGCAGAAACACATACGATTTACCCAGCATCAACCAACCTTGTAAATCGCTGGGGTTTTGTTGCAGATGAGCGATTAAGCCAGGAATTTTGTCGTGAATTTCGATGGCATTTTGTTGCAACTGGGCTTTTTCTAAAGCTAAGCTGTCACCTAAATTCAAATACAGTGGCACACTCACAGCCGGGACAAACAACAATAACAGCCAAATAACCCAACGGCCTTTACCTTGTGACGCTGGCATGTCATTAGCACTGCTTAAATCGTCATTCAGGCTTTGCTGTAATTCCAAATAATATTGGTCGTATTGCGATTGGCTAATTTCAGCATCGACTAATTGCTGTTTCAATTCAGCCAAGCGTTGACGAGCAATGGCAATATTGTCTTGCGCATGACTGACGCTTAACAGCGGTTTTTGCCGCAAAATCGGCACGATCAACAAGCCTAAAGCCAATAAAACCAGCGCCCCGATGATTAACCAAAACAGGATATTCACGGTTTTTCACCTTCATCTAAAATTTTTGCCAACTGGCTTTTTTGTTGGTCAGTTAATCCGCTTTCGCTGTTCGGTTTTTTACGCGCGAATAACAAAACGGCGATTAAACCAATCAATAGAAACAGCGCCGGCCCTAGCCATAACAAGCCGGTTTTTAGATTGAAATTGGGGTTATACAAAACAAAATCGCCGTAGCGTTGGGTCATAAAATCGGCAATTTGCTGTTGGCTTTGGCCTTGTTGCAGCATTTCGTAAACCTGACGCCGTAAATCTTTGGCTAAATCAGCGTTGGAATCGGCGATGGTTTGATTTTGACAAACTAGGCAGCGTAATTCAGAAATCAAAGTTTGATAGCTTTGTTCTTGCTCAATGCTTTGAAACTCATGATGTTCAATCTCGGCATAGCTGAGTGAACTCAACAAACTCAAGCACAAAATGACTAAAATTTTCATAGCGCTTCCGCTTCTAATTGGTTAATTAAAGGCATAAAGACTTTTTCAAGGTTATCGGCGGTGACTGCGCCAGTCTGTTTGTAGCGAATTATGCCGTGCTTATCGATGACAAAAGTTTCCGGCACACCATAAACCCCGTAATCAATCCCGGTTCTACCTTCGCTATCCATCAAGCTGACCGTGTAAGGATTACCGAGTTTAGTTAGCCATTCGATGGCGGCATCGGCTTGGTCTTTGTAGTTAAGCCCGACTAAAGTCACTGACGATTGCTGAGCGAATTGCAACAATACTGGATGCTCTTCGCGGCAAGACACACACCATGACGCCCAAACATTCAATAACCAGACTTGACCTTGTAAATCCTGATTCGACAACTGTTTTTCGGGGATACCCAAAATCGGCAAACTAAACGCTGGGGCTGGTTTGTCGATTAATGGCGATGGAATATCTTTAGGATTGAGCTTTAAACCCAGCGCTAAAAACACCGCTAAGGCAATAAACAATAGAAAAGGCAGTAAATATTTAAGCATGGGCAGTCAATGATTTTTTGTTAAGAATGCGATAGCGTCGGTCGCAAGCGGCTAATAAACCACCGGCTGCCATCAACACGCCACCTAGCCAAATCCAGCGGATAAAGGCTTTGTAATAAACGCGCAAACTCCAGGCGCCGTCATTACCTAAAGGTTCGCCCAAGGCGACAAATAAATCCCGAAATAAGCCAGCATCAATCGCCGCTTCGGTCATCGGCA
>JBEGMT010000012.1:0-10256 GCA_041182925.1 Pseudomonadota bacterium
CAAGCTTTTGCTGCACAAGCCGTGACCTTGACCTTGGAAGATGAAATCGACATTAGCCGTGGCGATGTGATTATTGGTCAGCAACAAAACACGCCAAGTATTGCTGATAAATTTAAAGCCACAATCGTTTGGATGACCGAACAAGCGATGACGCCAGGTCGTCAATATGTCATCAAACTGGCCACCCGTAGTGTTTCAGGTTCGGTATCAATGATTCATCATCGAATTGATGTAAATACCTTAGAACACCACGATGCCAACGCTTTAAACCTGAATGAAATTGGCTCTTGCACCGTAGCGGTTAATGCACCTGTGGTATTCGATGCTTACAAACGCAACAAAACCACCGGTTCATTCATCATCATCGACCGTTTGACCAATGTCACGGTTGGCGCAGGCATGATTACTGGTGAAGCCAATGTTGAAGAGTGGTCTGCGGTTTCTGCGGAAGAACGTGCCACCCGTTTTGGCCAAACTGCGAGCATCATCGGTTTAACCGGCAACAATGCCAAACAATTGGCTTATCAATTAGAGCGTAAATTGTTTGATACCGGCCACGCCACCACCATTCTGGAACAAGGTAACGACGAATTAGCAGCAGCGATTAAAAATGCGGGCTTAATTGGCTTGAGTTTGACCGATGCGGTGACTGTCATCGACCTAAGTTTTAATAGCGACGAGCACGACGTTGACAGTATTCACGCTGCGTTAAAACAAGCTGGCATGATTCACTAATCCCCACAGCCGGCGATTAAGCCGGCTGTTTTTAGCCTTGTGTTAATTTGGCACAAGTTCTTTTCGCTTAGCTCTTTGGTTTGGCTTTGACACCGACAACCGTTACCCCTCAATCAATTCGACAAGCCGCTGATTTACTGCATCAAGGTGAATTGGTCGCATTTCCTACCGAAACTGTTTATGGTCTAGGTGCTGATGCTTCAAACCCTGAAGCAGTCGGTAAAATTTTTGCCGCCAAAGGTCGGCCAGCGGACCACCCCTTGATTGTCCATATTGCTAGTGCGGCACAACTTAGCGACTGGGCCGAAGAGGTACCTGAGTCGGCATTACGGTTAGCAGAAGCGTTTTGGCCGGGGCCATTAACAATTATTTTGAATAAAAAAGCCTGTGTGCCCTTAGCGGTAACCGGTGGTCAAAATACGGTTGGTTTACGAGTACCTGCTAATCCTGTTGCGCTGCAACTGCTACAAGCTTTTGGTGGTGGAGTTGCTGCGCCATCAGCGAATCGTTTTGGCCGCATCAGTCCCACTCTCGCCGAGCATGTGGCGGAAGAATTAAACGACAGCGTGGCGTGTATTCTCGATGGAGGAGCTTGCTCGGTTGGCGTCGAATCAACAATTATTGATTTAAGCGATGGTCAACCAACCATTCTTAGACCGGGACGCATTACCCGTAGCCAATTAAAAGCCGTGTTAAAAACGGACATTGGCTTATCTTCGCAAACCAAAATTCGCGCTCCAGGCATGATGGCTGTGCACTACGCGCCGAATACGATGGCTTTACTTTGCCCAGCCGATACCTTGATTAGCATGATTGATGAACTATGCGCTGAAGGCAAACAAATTGGCGTACTGGCATTTAGTACCGAGATTGCAAACCTGCCTTGCCTAAACATTGTGCAACTTCCCGATCAAGCTGAACATTACGAAACCGCGCTTTATAGCGCGATGCGCCAATTAGATAAATTGGCATTGGACAATATTTTGATTGAACAACCTCCCAATAACGAAGCTTGGGCGGCTGTTAACGATAGACTTGAGAAAGCCACGGTTTAATGAACGACGAAGACTGGATGCGCTATGCAATTCGCTTGGCGCAACGGGCAGAACAACAGGGCGAAGTGCCTGTCGGCGCTGTGGTGGTTTATGAAAATCGCTGTCTGGCAGAAGGTTGGAATCAACCAATTCAAAATCACGACCCCACTGCTCACGCCGAAATTCATGCCATCAGAAAAGCAGGGCAGTTATTACATAATTATCGTCTGATAGATTGCACTCTGTATGTAACGCTGGAACCTTGCGTGATGTGCATGGGCGCGATTGCTCACAGCCGAGTTAAACGTTTGGTATTTGGCGCATTTGATCCTAAACGTGGCGCAGTTTGTAATGCATTACAACTAAGCAACGCGCCCTTTCTAAATCACCATATTGAGTGGCAGGGCGGGATTTTAGAAGCTGATTGTTCCAGCTTGTTGACGGATTTTTTTAAAGCTAAACGTCGATAAAATGCCTTTGCTGATTTGACCAACAAAGGCATCTGATACTTACTTATTACGCAAGCGTTTGTAAGCGTTTATCAAACCATTGGTAGAGCAATCATGGCTATCAATCACTTCATCATTTTTAAGTTCTGGCAAAATTGCTTTTGCTAAAACCTTGCCTAATTCCACACCCATTTGATCAAAGGAATTAATATTCCAAATCACCCCTTGAACGAAAATTTTGTGTTCGTAAAAGGCGATTAACTTACCCAAAGTTCTAGGGGTTAATTTCTTGAATAAGAAAGAATTTGAGGGTTTATTACCTTCAAAGATTTTTGAAACGATGTAAGCGTCATCTAAATTTGGTTCATGACTTAAATCTTGTCTCACTTCCTCTTCAGTTTTGCCACGCATCAATGCCTCGGCTTGCGCTAAGAAGTTGGATATTAAAATATCGTGGTGCTCGGGCAATTCATAATGACTTTGCGCTGCCGCCAAAAAATCGCTCGGCACCAATTTAGTGCCTTGGTGAATTAATTGGAAAAACGCATGTTGACCATTGGTGCCCGGCTGTCCCCAGATAATGGGACCCGTGTTGTAGTCAACTTTATCGCCATCAATAGTGGCACTTTTACCATTACTTTCCATATCACCTTGCTGGAAGTAATCAGCAAAATATTTCAATGATTGCGCGTAAGGTAAAATCGCGTAAGTTTCAGCTTCAAAGAAATTGTTATACCAAATCCCTAATAAGCCCATGATAACTGGAATGTTTTGTTCAAACGGCGCGCTTCGAAAATGCTCATCAGCTGCGTAAGCGCCTTCAAGCAATTCTTCGAAGTTATCCATACCGATATATAGCGCAATCGATAAACCAATCACCGACCACAGTGAATAGCGACCGCCAACCCAATCCCAAAATTCAAACATATTGGCCGGATCGATACCAAATTCTTGAACTTTTTCAATATTGGTAGAAATAGCAATAAAGTGTTTAGAAATTTGTGCTGGGTCTTTGGCATCCTTTAAAAACCAATCTCGCGCTGAACGAGCGTTAGTCATAGTTTCTTGAGTAACGAAGGTTTTCGATGAAATTAAAAACAAAGTAGTTTCAGGATTTAGATGGCGTAATGTTTCAACAATATCGGTTTCATCAACATTCGAAACAAAATGAGTTTTCAAACTATCCATGCCATAAGGAGCTAAGGCAGTATCAACCATTTTTGGCCCTAAGTCTGAACCACCAATTCCAATATTGACAACATCAGTAATTGCTTTGCCAGTAAAACCTTTCCATTCACCAGATCGCACCTGTTCTGTAAACACGCGCATTCTTGCTAACACCTTGTTGATTTCTGGCATAACATCTTCGCCACGGAAATATACAGGTTTATTACTACGATTACGCAAAGCTGTATGGAGTACTGCGCGTTTCTCGGTAGTGTTGATAATAGAACCAGTAAACATCGCTTCGGTCTTTTTAGTAAGATCAGCGCGCTTAGCCAATTCAATCAACAAAGGTAAAGTTTCTTCAGTTATTTGATTTTTTGAAAAATCAAATAATAAATCACCATAAGTGACCGAAAATTTATCAAAGCGTTGCGGGTCGTTATTGAACGCCTCCTTCATGCAAAATTTTCCAGCAATTTCCTTGTGATGTTGCTTTACGGCATTCCATTCGGGGGAGTCGATTAATTTGGTCATATTTTTTAGTTATAGCGGAATGATGTCTTCAGGTAACTGAAACTAATGTCATACAGCAGAAAAGTCTCATGGCATTATAAAGATAGTCTTATTCTTAGACCAAAAAAAATTAAATCGTGGTAATGTCTAAGCATGACTATACAGTATTACCTTTATTTGGTAAGGGTGATGTGCTAGAGTTAGCGATTGCAGCATCCAATAAGCTAAGAGAGGCGAATTGGTTAAATACTATTCATGCTTAACCGCATGATAATAATAAGAATTAAGCAACTATCAACGGGAAGGTTCTATGAAAAAAGCACATATCTTAAGAAAAGGGTTTCTTGCTCTACTGGGCTTGATTTTTTCATCTGCTTTGTGGGCGCATGGCGGTGCTGCAGGTACCGACACTGACCAATGTAAGTTCGAATTAGAAAAAGATCATTGGATTCATTACACAGCTTATCAACCAAAAGCTTATCCTGCTGAAGAATTCTGCGGTAATCTTCCTGATACCGACACCTTAATTCAATTGGTATTTGACTATCAGGATCAAAGATACCGTAACCGCGCCATCGAATTTGAAGTCACTAAAGAACCAGAAGGCAAACGCGTTTTCTTCCAACCAGCCGAGAAACATAAATCAGGTACTGTAATCTTGAATTTACCTGAAGGCGTTTCTGAAGTTGGTAAATATCTGATTCACATTACCTTATTACAAGATAGCGGCGAAAGATTGGATGCTCACATGAGCTTCCAAGCTGGCAAAGGCCAACAAACAAGCAAAAGTGGTTTAGCCTTATATGCTCTATTGTTATTCGGGGTTCTTTACATTGTTTATCTATCAAACGCAGGCTTTAAACGTAAAGTTGACGAGTTAATTGGCAAAGCTAAAGAACTATAAGCAATATTAAGCTCTGTTAATCTGCAAATTAACAGAGCTTCGTTAAATGTTAAGTCTTCGTCATGTGATTATTTTTAACACTTCCGATTACAGAGGAAACTCATTAATGGACAAAAAACTAGCAATAGCCGCATTAATTGGCACCCTGTCTATTTCTCCCGTTTCTGCAAAAGAGTTTCAAGACCATACCAACATGATGAATCATGGCGATGGGCACCTCATGGATATGGATGGTGGCATGGTAATGGGGCAAAATACAGACACATTACCAGGCGGGTGCGACAAAATCGCATCCACAAAAGAAATTACAGTACATGCCGGTCATAAATATGCCGAAAAGTTCCCAGGTACTATGTATGCATTTGACCAACAAGAATTTCAGTTTGAGCCATGCACGAAATTAACTGTAAACTTCATTAATGATGATGAAATACGTCATCAGTGGATGATGCATGGTTTACCTAAATATATTTATCCTAAAGGTATGTTTCATTTAGAAGTTAGTGGGCCAGGCAAAGTATCTGGCACACTGATTTTACCTCCGGGCGACAAAACCTATCTGGTACATTGTGACATTGCTCAACATATGGAAAAAGGCATGAAAGCCCAATTAAAAGTGGGCAAAGGTGCTGAAGATTTACCGAGCATTCCAGGCGTAACAACTAGCGTGTTCCCCGATGATTACAGTGGTAAGCCCTATGTTGCCGAACAAATATCTGTGGACACAACAGCAACTCCAACCACAGATAGCTCAACAACGCCTTCAAAAACACTATCTGCGCCAACGGATACTGAGACAGATACTGGAATATCAGGCACTACTATAATTGGCTTGGCAATCGGCTTTTTAATTGCTCCTAGCTTAGCAAAAAAATACAAAGGTATGAGTCCAGGTGAAATTGTTGCCTCAATGATTGAAATAGTCACGAGGTTAATTAGTTCAGCAATCAAGATGATTAGTAGTATTTTTAAAAAATCATCGGCTAAACAAACCACTGCTCCTAACAAATAAAACCAAACATCCAAGCCCCTGAAACATCAGTTTCAGGGGCTTTTCTATTTATACAACATGATCTTTGAATCGCTCGGCGTATTTGGTTTATTTATTAGCGCATTTATCTCCTCAACCATTGCTCCCGGCGGTTCAGAGGCAGTTCTCGTTTATCTAGTCAATCAAGATACAATACCAATTCTTGAGTTAATAACTATAGCCACTGTCGGCAACACTTTAGGTGCATTAACCACTTATTGGCTAGGTTTATGGTCAACAAAAAAATATTCACTGCCCCAAATCAATAAACCTGAACATCAAAAATCACTGAACATTGTTCGTCGCTGGGGTTGTTGGGCATTATTATTTTCTTGGTTACCAGTTATTGGTGATGGTTTCTGCTTTGCGGCTGGATGGCTAAAACTCTCACCACTATTTTCTTTCTTGGCTATTTTGATAGGTAAAGGCTTACGTTACATGGCTGTTGCCTATACATTTATTTAGAATCCACTCATGACATTTTTCTCACTTCCTCATTTTCCGAATCCAGAAATCTCAGTCGAACACCGTCGAAACGACTATCTGATTGCAGGATTTACTTTTGTCACAGTCACTATCTGCCTAACAACCGATGGTTTTGCACCTCAGTTTATGCAGTATGTTTTGGCATTTTTCGGTTGGTTGTTTCTGTTGTTTTTTCTGCGCAGCGAATGCAAATATGTTCGCACCCAAGTTGCCGTTGCAGTTAGTTTTGCCGTGATTGGTGAGTTTTTTGCATCTATTTATATGCAAGGTTACATCTACCGATTCGGTAATGTTCCAGCTTATGTCCCCCCAGGTCACGGTTTAGTCTATCTAACCGCTGTTGCATTAGGTCGTTCTGGATTTTTCCAAAACAACGCCAGAAAAATTGCCACTTTTGTCGTTATTAGTTGTGGTTTATGGGCTACATGGGGGATTAGCAATTGGACGCAACGCCAAGATATTATTGGCGCGATATTGTTCTTAGTTTTCTTAATTTACTTATTAAAAGGCCGTTCACCTATGGTGTACCTTGGCGCATTTTTCATTACTTCTTGGCTGGAAATTGTCGGTACTTCCGCAGGCACTTGGGCATGGGCAGTAATCGACCCTGCGTCTAAATTACCACAAGGTAACCCTCCTAGTGGTGTTGCCGCTTGGTATTGTCTAGTTGATGCAGTTGCTATTGCAGGTGCAGCGCCTTTACTTGATTTAATTAACAAATTAGTCAATTACTGGCGTAAAAAACCTGCTCGCATTGAATGAATAAGGCTTATCAGTCTAGATTAAGATTTACGCTAGAATAACGCACTTTTTTGAATTAGCTAATCTACTTATACAACAAATTCTCATGGAAAAAACCTACTCCCCTCACTCAATCGAACAACGCTGGTACCAAACTTGGGAAGAACAAGGCTACTTTGCTGCTAAACAAGAAGGCGAATCTTATTGCATTATGATTCCTCCCCCAAATGTCACAGGTAGTTTACACATGGGACATGCTTTTCAAGATACCATCATGGATGCCTTGACTCGCTACCACCGCATGAAAGGCTATAACACCTTATGGCAACCTGGCACCGATCACGCCGGCATCGCTACACAAATGGTTGTTGAGCGCTTATTAAATGCCGAAGGTAAAACCCGCCATGATTTAGGCAGAGAAGCTTTTGTCGAGAAAGTTTGGGAGTGGAAAGAGCAATCTGGCGGCACCATCACCCGTCAACTACGTCGCATGGGATCTTCCCTAGATTGGGAAAAAGAACGCTTCACTATGGACGATGGTATGTCGGAAGCAGTACAAGAAGTGTTCATCAAACTCTATGAAGAAGGTTTGATTTACCGCGGCAAACGCTTAGTTAACTGGGATCCAGTCCTACATACCGCCGTATCTGATTTGGAAGTGATGTCCGAAGAAGAAAATGGCTCAATGTGGCACATGCGCTATCCCTTAACCAACGGCAAAGGCTTTTTAGTGGTAGCAACAACCCGTCCAGAAACTTTACTGGGTGATGCCGCCGTCGCGATTCATCCAGAAGATGAACGTTACAAACATTTGTTAGGTGAGTTTGTTGAACTACCGTTAACAGGACGCCGAATTCCGATTATCGCCGATGATTATGTTGATCCTGAATTCGGTACAGGCTGTGTAAAAATCACTCCTGCTCACGATTTTAATGACTATGATGTTTGGTCTCGCCATAAACATACCTCTGCGATTGCTGATCTTCCTCATGGTGGCTTGATTAATATTTTCACTGTTGATGCCGCCATTCGCGATAACAATGATGAATACACTTTAATTCCAAGTGCTTACATCGGATTAGATCGAGTTGAAGCTCGTAAACGTATTGTTGCTGACTTGGAAGCTCAAGGTCTATTAGAGAAAATCGTTGACCACAAATTAATGGTGCCGCGTGGCGATAGAACTAATGCCATTATCGAACCGTTTTTGACTAATCAGTGGTATGTTAAAATTGAACCTTTGGCTAAACCAGCAATTGAAGCTGTTGAAACAGGCGCGATCAAATTTGTACCAGACAATTGGAAAAATACCTACTTTGAGTGGATGCGTAATATCCAAGACTGGTGTATCTCCCGTCAAATCTGGTGGGGTCATCGAATTCCTGCTTGGTATGATGATCAAGGCAATACCTATGTTGGGCAATCAGAACAAGCAATTCGTGACCGTCATGGCCTAGCTGACGACTACCCACTACATCAAGATGAAGACGTCTTGGATACTTGGTTTTCATCTGCGCTATGGCCATTTTCAACACTGGGTTGGCCCGAACACACACCTGAATTAGCTCAACATTATCCAACTAGCGTTTTAGTTACTGGCTTCGACATCATTTTCTTCTGGGTGGCTCGGATGATTATGATGGGCTTGAAATTTCAAGGCCAAGTTCCATTTCGTGAAGTCTATATTCACGGCCTAGTTCGCGATGCCGAAGGGCAAAAAATGTCTAAGTCGAAAGGTAATGTTTTAGATCCTATCGATATTATTGATGGCATTGAACTAGAAACTTTAGTCGCCAAACGTATTTCTGGCATGATGCAACCACATCTAGCCAAGAAAATTGAACAGGCTACCCGTAAACAATTCCCTGATGGCATCGCCTCTTATGGCACGGATGCGTTACGCTTTACCTTCGCCTCACTTGCTTCTACAGGTCGTGATATCCGTTTTGATTTGGCTCGCACTGAAGGTTATCGTAATTTCTGTAATAAATTATGGAATGCCGCACGTTATGTGCTAATGAATACCGAAGATCAGGATAACGGCTTAGGCTGCGCAGATTGTTGTTATAGCCAAGCTGATTTATGGATTTTGTCACGCTTAAATCAAGTGATTAGTACCACAACCAATGCCATTGACCATTATCGTTTTGACCTGGCGGCACAAGCTATCTATGAGTTCACTTGGAACGAGTATTGCGATTGGTATTTAGAATTAGCCAAAATTTCCTTACAAAGTGAAGATGAGAATCTACAGCGAGGCACCCGTCAAACTTTATTAAAAGTGCTGGAATCGGTTTTACGTTTGACTCATCCAATCATGCCGTTTATTACCGAAGAGATTTGGCAGCGCGTTGCACCGCTTGCAGGCTGCACAGCAGCAACGATTATGCTACAACCTTATCCAATTGCAGATACCACTCAAATTAATGCATCAGCTATTGATGAAATTAACTGGGTGATGGAATTTATTTTAGGGATTCGTAGAATTCGTGGTGAAATGAATATTGCTCCAGGCAAACCACTAGCTGTATTACTAGAAAATGGATCAGAACGCGATCAAGCGTATGTCACCAATTGCCAAAGCTACTTACTTAGACTCAGCCGTTTAGAATCAATCACCTGGTTAAATAGCGCAACAACAGCACCAGAATCCGCTATCGCCTTAGTTGGTGATATGAAAATATTAATCCCCATGGCGGGATTAATTGATAAAGAAGCCGAATTAAGTCGACTTGAAAAAGAAATTACTAAAATTGAAAAGGATTTACCACGAATTGAAGATAAACTAAATAACCCGGCTTTCGTTGATAAAGCGCCTGAGAATGTAATTCTTAAAGAACGTGAAAAACTTACTAGCCTCCAATCTTCTTTAAACAACCTACGAGAACAATTTTTAAAAATTAAAGCGTTATAAATCATTAAATTTCGACAATCACTCCTGCTAATAGCGCAGGAGCCGATTGTCGCCATCTCAGATATAATTCAATTTATTTTGTTGCTTGAGATTCGATAACTGCCTGCATTTTTTCTTCCTCACTGGTTACCAAACCAGACATACACTCCATTACACTTTCTGCATAATTTGCATGAGCATCTGCTAATCCTTTAGGTGAACCAAAATCTACTCGCAATTCATCTAATGTTTTCTTTGGATCTGCAGACTTATTTAGTTGCAACATTTTCACATAATTCCTATA
>JBEGMT010000013.1:0-7649 GCA_041182925.1 Pseudomonadota bacterium
GGGCGATTAAAGATACCGCTTTTCAACATGATGATATTGCTTTGTTTGCCTTGGATTACTTGATTAAAGCTTATCCAGAGTTGGTGAAAAAACGCTATCAGCTAGACGATATGCCCACTGAATCGACAGCATTATTGGAAGCAATTGGCAGACGGCGTGGTTGTTTACGGGCAGGGAAACAAGTTGATATGGATAAAGCGGCCAAGCTGTTTTTAACTGAATTGCGAGCGGGAACGCTTGGACAAATCAGCTTGGAATTACCGGAAATGATGTTGGTGGAAATGGAAGAAGTGGCGCTGATTAGGGAAGAAAAGGCGGCTAAAAAAGCGGCGAGAAGGCGAAAATAAATCAAACGGTTCAATCATCTCGATTCGATGATTGAACCGTTTTCTTGGCTTAGGACGCCAACAACATATTATCCAATGCCTTTTTCGCTAAGGCTGCTTGCTCAGCGGCTACTGAAACCTGATTCACTACATGACCTGCCGCCAAGTTTTCCAATACCCAAGCCAAATGCTGTGGGTCGGTGCGGAACATGGTTGAGCACATACTTAAAGTCGGTGCCATGAAATGTACTGATTTACCTTGTGCTTGGCATTCTTGATTTAAGCGGTTGACCAAATTTAACTCGGTTGCTACCAACCAGCGGGTGTTGGGCTCACCTTCGCGGACAATTTTTAAAATCATCTCGGTCGAGCCGATATAGTCGGATTTTTCGCACACTTCAAAGCAAGCTTCTGGGTGGGAAACCACAATCGTTTCGGGATGTTTAGCTAAAAAGGCATCAATTTGTTCGGGTTGGAAGGCTTGATGTACCGAGCAATAACCTTTCCATAAAATGATTTTGGCATCGCGGATTTGTTGTTCGGTTAGGCCGCCTTGCGGTTTGTTGAAATCCCAAGTCACCATCTGTTCCAACGGAATCCCCATCCGATAACCGGTGTTACGGCCTAAATGTTGATCAGGGAAGAACAGTACTTTTTCGCGTTTGGAAAAACTCCAGTTAAGGATTTTTTCAGCGTTCGATGAGGTGCAAACAATGCCATCGTGTTGGCCACAAAAAGCTTTTAAATCAGCGGCTGAATTGATGTAAGTCACTGGGGTTACGGTGTTTTCGACATCAATGATTTTCGCCAATTCATCCCAACATTCCTGAACTTTGACTTTGTTAGCCATATCCGCCATTGAACAGCCAGCAGCTAAATCCGGCAAAATCGCAATTTGCTCGGGGCGCGACAAAATGTCAGCCACTTCAGCCATAAAATGCACACCGCAAAAACACAATGTATTCAGCTTCTGATTGCGCGGCTTCGCGGGATAATTTTAAGGAATCGCCAAAAATGTCAGCGTGTTTAAACACTTCATCACGTTGGTAATGATGGCCTAAAACGATGCAACGCTTGCCAAGTTTGGCTTTCGCCGCTTGGATTCTAAGATCGCATTCAGCGTCATCAAGTAATGCGTAATCGTGGATGGGTAGGGCGGTGGTAGTCATAAAATTTAACCTACAATCAATTAACTTCGAAACTAGTTTGTAGTATCGCTGGAATATCCTGTGCTGAATGCAAAACACGAATCACATCGATGTATTGTGATCGATCAATATAAAACACAAGATAGTTTTCAAATTTTGAAACAGGCCAAACCCTTAAATTTTCTAGCAAGGGCAAGTGTGCGTAACGAGTCGAACCAATAAGCGGATGTTCAGCGAGGCGTTGATAAGTGGCTTCAACATTATCAATGTAACGTATTGCCGCTTGTAGGTTTTCGTTTACCAAATAGTCCGTATGGGCATCAATATCTTGATCGGCCTGGATGGGTTTCATTGGTTTTGATGACGTTCTCGCAAAGCATTTCGCTTTTGTTGCCAGTAATTATCATCAATTAATTGCGCTGGACCTGATTCTAGACCGTCTAAAATTAAGCGAGCAAGACGTTGTTCTGCTTGATTGACTTGATCTTTACGCACTAAATCACGCAGATATTCTTCGGAAGTGCTGTAGCCGCGATTAATTACTTGGCTATCGATGTAAGCCTTCATGGTATCGGGTAAAGATATATTCAGAGTCGTCATGTTTTCGCTCCTCAAAGGATTAAATGCGCTGCCTTAAAAGCAGCGCATTTGTACGGACTTAATTAATCCTGCTTTTCCTCTTTTCCAGCTGGCTTACGCAATCTAATTCCCAATTCTTTCAATTGCTCATCAGTCACCAATGCTGGTGCGTTGAATAATGGGCATGCGGCAGTTTGGGTTTTTGGGAAGGCGATGACGTCGCGGATTGAGCTGGCGCCGGTCATTAACATCACCAAACGGTCTAAACCGAAAGCGATACCACCGTGTGGTGGCGCACCGTATTTCAAAGCATCTAACAAGAAGCCGAATTTTTCGCGGGCTTCGTCGTGGCCGATGCCTAAAATATCGAATACGGTTTGTTGCATCGCGGTACGGTTGATACGGATTGAACCACCACCGACTTCGGTGCCGTTTAGCACTAAGTCGTAAGCACGCGATAAAGCGGTTCCTGGGTTGGCAACCAAGTCTTCAACTGAGCAGCTTGGCGCGGTGAATGGGTGGTGAATCGCGGTGAAGCGTTGAGCTTTTTCGTCCCATGCGAACATTGGGAAATCAACCACCCAAACAGGTTTCCAAGCGCCAGTTAATAAGTTGCGGTCCAAGCCTAATTTGACTCGCAATGCGCCCATCGCTTCGTTAACGATGGCGGTTTTATCGGCACCGAAGAAGATTAAATCGCCGTTTTGAGCACCGACTTTTTCCATGACTTTCGCCCAAACCGTGTCAGGTGCGAATTTGACAATCGGTGATTGCAAGCCTTCGATACCAGCCGCTAAGTCGTTAACTTTGATGTAAGCCAAGCCTTTGGCACCGTAAATGCCGACAAATTTGGTTAATTCGTCGATGGTGCTGCGGCTTAAATCGCCACCTTCTGGCAAACGCATCGCAACTACGCGACCGTTTGGATCGTTAGCTGGGCCTGAGAAGACTTTGAAATCAACGTCTTTCATTTCGTCAGCAATATCGACTAATTCTAATGGAATCCGTAAGTCTGGACGGTCTGAACCATAGCGGCGCATCGCTTCGTCGTAGCTCATCACTGGGAATTGATCGCCTAAATCGACGTTGATAATGTCTTTGAATAAGCGGCGAATCATTTCTTCCATGATGGCCATGATTTGTTGCTCGTTGAGGAACGAGGTTTCAATATCCAACTGAGTAAATTCAGGCTGACGGTCAGCACGTAAATCTTCGTCACGGAAGCAGCGAACCACTTGGTAGTAGCGTTCCATGCCAGCGACCATCAACAACTGTTTGTATAGCTGTGGTGATTGTGGCAAGGCGAAGAATGAATTTGGGTGGGTACGGCTAGGGACGATGTAATCGCGCGCGCCTTCTGGCGTGGCTTTAGTTAAGTAGGGGGTTTCGATTTCGAAGAACTCATGGTCGTCCAAATATTGACGCAAATGACGAGTGACGTCGCGACGGACTTTCATTTTGTGTTGCATCGAAGTACGGCGTAAGTCGATGTAACGGTAACGCAAACGGGTTTCTTCGTTAACCTCAATTTCGCTTTCCAATGGGAATGGCGGGGTTTCAGATTCGTTCAACACTTCGATGTGTTTGCCCAAAACTTCGATTTCACCGGTAGTCATGTTTGCGTTATGTGTGCCAGCCGGACGATCACGAACGATACCTTCGATACGCAATACATATTCACTACGCACGCTTTCGGCAATGCCAAAACTGGTAGCCTCATCGGGGTCGAATACCACTTGCACCAGACCGGCACGGTCTCTGAGGTCGATAAAAATAACGCCACCATGATCGCGGCGACGGTGAACCCAGCCGCATAAGGCAACGGTTTGACCAAGGTTTTGAGTGGTTAATTCTCCACATTTGTGGCTACGCATAATTGTTCTCAACAAATAAAGGGGTTAGCAATTTAGTTAATAGTGCAGCGCTTGTTGCACTGAATTGATTGGGTTTAGTGGCAAGCACAACTGCCTGCACAGCCACCGCCACTGGTGCTACCACCAGAGCCAGATTCGCCAGCAACGTTTTTCTTGTTGCCGCTTTTGAAATCGGTTTCATACCAGCCGCCGCCTTTTAAACGAAAACCGGCCGCTGAAATTTTCTTTTTTAATTCGTCTTGGTTACAGGCTGGGCAAGTCACCAAAGGCTCTGCGCCAAGTTTTTGCAAGGCTTCGTGTTGGTGTCCGCAAGCATTGCATTGGTATTCATAAATCGGCATCTGCTTCTCCAGAAAATATCAAAGTCGTTGTTATTAAGGGTTAGGTTTTAAGAATTCAAGACCCTTAATGCTAGAATGGGCCAGTATTCTAATTGAAAACGCCAAAATAATGGATAAATTGACCATCACCCAGCCCGATGACTGGCATTTGCACGTCAGAACCGGCAAGATTTTAAACACCGTTATCGCTCACACTGCTCGCCAATTTGGTCGCGCAATGATTATGCCCAACCTCAAGCCGCCAGTGATTAGCGTTGCGCAAGCCTGGATTTATCGACAAGAAATTCTCGCTGCTTTGCCGACCGGTTCAAGCTTTCAGCCGTTAATGACTTTGTATTTGACGGGTAATACCTCAGTTGAAGAAATCAAAAAAGTCGTTGATAGTGAGTTTGTACATGGCTTTAAGCTCTATCCAGCTGGTGCGACCACTAATTCAGATGCTGGAGTTGCTAATATCGAAGCCGCTTATCCCTTGTTAGCGGCAATGGAAAAATATCGGGTGCCGTTGTTGATTCATGGCGAAGTGACGGATGCCGAGCATGATATTTTTGATCGCGAGAAAATCTTTATTGATAGCCAGTTAAGCCAGATTACTCAGCAGTTTCCAGAATTGCGTGTGGTGCTTGAGCATGTCACCACCCAAGAAGCGGTGCAATTTGTCGAATCAGCGTCAAATAATGTCGCTGCGACGATTACCCCGCAACATTTATTATTCAACCGTAATGCGATTTTAGTCGGTGGGATTAAGCCGCATTTTTACTGCTTGCCGATTTTAAAGCGTGAGCAGCATCGCCAAGCGTTAGTAACAGCCGCGACTAGCGGTAATCCTAAATTTTTCTTAGGCACCGACAGCGCGCCGCATTTAACCCATTTTAAAGAAAATAGCTGTGGTTGCGCGGGTTGTTACAGTGCTCATGCGGCGGTTGAACTCTATGCTCAAGCTTTTGAACAAGCCAATGCTTTGGATAAATTAGAAGCGTTTGCTAGTTTTCATGGTGCTGATTTTTATGGTTTGCCGCGTAATAGCGCAACAGTGACTTTGCAAAAACAGCCTTGGCAAGTGCCGGCCAGCTATGGCGAAGCTGATCTCAGCATTACACCGCTATTAGCCGGAGAACAATTGCAGTGGCAGTTAATTTAACGCTGATTTCTTTAACGCATGGATGCTAGCTTTATTTGGATACGATGACTTTATCAAGCCAAACGCTTTACCGCTGGGGCATTTTCCCGCTTTGGTTATTACTAACCACCACTATTTTCTTTCGCCAGCCGATTCCGATAGATGAAACTCGTTACCTAACCGTAGCCTGGGAAATGTGGTTGCGTGGTGATTTTCAAGTGCCGTATTTGAACGGCCATACTTACAGCCATAAGCCGCCATTGTTGTTTTGGTTGTTTCATGCTGGCTGGGCGGTGTTCGGGGTGAATGATTGGTGGCCGCGCTTAGTTGGGCCATTGTGTGCTTTGTTGAATTTGGTTTTGACTCGGCAATTAGCCGCTAAGCTTTGGCCAAATCAACCCAATGTGGCTTTGCTGGCGCCTTGGTTATTGATCGCCAGTTTGCTGTGGACTTTGTTTGCGACTTCGACCATGTTCGATATTTTGCTGACCAGTTTGGTGTTGTTGGCAATGTTGGGTTTTGTTGAAGTGGTTAAAGGTGCGGAGTTAAAAGGCTGGACCTTTGTTGCCTTGTCGATTGGCTTGGGCTTGCTGGCAAAAGGGCCGGTGATCTTTTTGCACATTGTACCGACCGCTGCTTTGATGGGGTTTGGGCGGGTGATGAAAAAGTCGCGGTTTCGCGCTGGTTTGTTGGCTTGTTGTTTGCCACTTTAATCGCGGTGATGTGGGCTTTGGCTTGGGCATTGCCAGCGGCGGTGGCGGGTGGCGAACAATATGCAAAAGCGATTTTGTGGCATCAAACCGCTGATAGAACCGTCGGCACCAATATCCATAAGCGCTCTTTATTTTGGTATTTGCCGTTTTTACCGATGTTTTTATTCCCTTGGTTGTTTTGGTCGCGGTTTTGGCGTGGCGTGAAAGCGATGAATGTCTGGGGGGATATGGGGTCTCGGTTTTGCTTGGTTTGGCTGGCGTCGATTTTCATCGTTTTTTCTTTATTACCCAGTAAACAAATCCATTATTTGATTCCGATGTTGCCCGCGTTTGCTTTGTTAGTGGCTAAAGCCTTGCAACAAACCGCTTCATCAACTCAGCACCAAATCAGTGAGTGGTTATTGCCATTGTTATTTGTTGCGATTGGCGTATTTTTGATGCTGTTGCCACAAGTGCCTGGTTTGTCGAAATGGGCTTGGGTGCAGGCGGTTGAATTGGATTGGGGTTTGTCTGTCCTTGCGATTGGCGTTGTTTTGGCTGGTGTTTTAGTGATGCGCCGTCAATTGAACGTGATGAGTTTATCAACGGCAGTGGTGGTGGCGATTTTTGTTGGTTTTATCTGCTTTTTTAAATATAACGACGCCACTTATAACTTACGGCCAGCGGCTTTGCAGGTAAAAGCGTTTAATGATCAAAATGTACCTGTGGCGTTTGTTGGGAATTATCAAGGACAGTTAAATTTTATTGGTCGATTAACTCAGGCTTTACCAACGCTTTCGCTGGAACAGCTTGTCGATTGGTCGGCGCAACATCCAAATGGCTATTTAATTTCGTTAGAAAAAGATCGCCCAGCCGAAGCCTTTTTAGCCCAAGGTCATCGGGAATATTGGTTAGTATTTAGACCTTGCGCTCAGTTTGGTGCCGTAAACCCTTTGTAATGTTAAGCTGATAAATTAGCTTTAGCGTTTAACTATTTGATAGAATTAATAACTTTTTAAGCTTGCATCGATTTATGAAAATTTCTGTAGTGGTACCGGTTCATAACGAAACCGACAATGTTGAAGCGTTAATTGCTGAGATTCATCAGGCTTTGAGTAGCCAAGAAGCCTACGAAATGATTTTTGTCGATGATGGTAGTACTGATGATACCGCCGCTAAATTGCAACAAGCGATGTCTGTTTATCCAAGTTTACGAGTTTTAAAACACGCTAAAAGCTGTGGTCAAAGTCGTGCGGTACACAGTGGCGTTGTCGCAGCACAATATCCTTGGATTGCCACTTTAGATGGTGATGGTCAAAATGATCCTGCCGACATTCCTAATTTGGTCGAAGCTTATCAACAACAAAATGACAGTGATTTGTGGATGTTGGCAGGCTTTCGTCATCAACGCAATGACACCGGTTGGCGTCGTTTTTCGTCTAAAATTTCAAATATTATACGTCAAAAGATTTTTCATTATTCAACCCCAGATAACGGTTGTGGCTTGAATTTTTTTTTAAGCGATAATTTTTTATCGTTTACTTATTTTTATAAAAATAATAGCTTTTT
>JBEGMT010000014.1:0-5946 GCA_041182925.1 Pseudomonadota bacterium
AGAAAGAAAACCGCCCTGTGCAATTAATGTGGGAAAAAGTGATTTTATAGAGTCAGTTAATTTGAGATGAAAATCCCGGATAAGTGCAAGAAAAGCCGGTTATGAAATCAAGAAACTACAATTACTAAATGACATAGAGCAACTCAGAGAGCTTGATGGTTGGTTGGTGTCTGCCGTTGATCGTTGCGTACAGGCAAGATCAAAGCTTCTTCTGTCGCATGGGTATGATAGGAGGGATTCGTTTCCGTTTAATGTAAGTCGTAACGAATTGTTAACTAAATATCGTAGGAAGTCAGTGAACGGAAAGCGACTTTTAGAGGTTCCAAGCTTTCAATTGATATACAAAGCATTAAGTCGTGGTGTCATTGAAGGAGGGATAGAGAGAGTTATGCATCCTGAATCGTCTAAGTATAGTTATCAATCAATTTGAATTCACTTCTCACCCAACCCGCACCAGCTCCCCCCAATCCGTCGTATATCTTTGTGATTTACGCTCGGCCTTGGGCTTCCAGCTTCGATAAATCCCAGTAGCTGCGATTGAAACGGCTTTAGGAAAACGGCGGTTAATCTGATCAACCGCCGCCATCAATTGCCTGTTGTCGCTTTGCGTGTTGTCTTCGGCAAAATCAAACAAATCCGCTTGATCTGGTGCCGTCACTGGCTGAATTGCGCTAAGTTGCACTCCGCATTTTTGATAGCCATAACCTGCTTTGAATATCTCGGTCAGTAAGCGGTTGGCGGTTGCAATCAAGGTTCGAGTGTCTTGGGTGGCTGTTTCCAGCTTGGCACTGGCCGCGCGGTGGTATTGAGGTTCGTTGGGGTTAAACGGGTTGGTGCGAATGAATACCGTCAGGCAAGCGGTGGTCGAGTTTTGGCGGCGTAGTTTCTCACCGGCGCGACTGCAAAATTCAGCCACGGCAGAGAGTAATTCAGGATATTCGGTCAGTTTTCGGCTAAAGCTACGCGAGCAGACGATTTGCTGTTTATCAGGCGCAATTTCTTCAATGTCTAAGCAAGCCGTGCCGTTAAGTTCCATCACGGTGCGAGCCACCACCACATTAAACTGGCTTTGAATCCGCTTGGTGGGTTGGTTGGCTAAATCCCAAACCGTGTGAATCCCTAGCTGGTTGAGTTTGGCCGTTGTCCGTGAGCCTATGCCCCAGACTTCGCCCACGGGTACGATCTTCATCAGCTTTTCGCGGCGCTTTGTGTCGCTTAAATCAAGTACACCGCCGGTCTTTTTCCATTTCTTAGCGGCGAAGTTGGCGAGTTTTGCCAGTGTTTTAGTCGGTGCCATGCCAACGCAGACCGGAATGCCAGTGATTTGTTGGACGGTGCGCTTGATTCGATGACCGTAGGCGATAGGGTCTTTGTGGCAAGGGTAAACGCCGGTGAGGTCTAAAAAAGCCTCGTCAATTGAGTAAATCTCAAGGCTAGGAGCGAACTCTTCCAGTGTTGCCATGACTCTAGCAGACATATCGGCATACAGCGTGTAGTTGGATGAAAATAGCTGAATTTGATGTTGGTTTACCAGTTGTTGAATCTGAAACAACGGTACGCCCATTTTCACGCCCAAATCTTTAATCTCTTGGCTTCTAGCCACTACACAACCATCATTATTAGATAGCACAGCCACAGGCTTACCGATTAAATCCGGCCTAAACACCCGTTCACAGCTCACATAGAAGTTATTGCAATCGACTAAAGCAATTAGCGGTTGCATCACAGGTTATGAATCACGTTGGTGACTACGCCCCAGATAACTAGCTCAAGGCCATCATTTAATAGGATGTCTGGGAATTGAGGATTTTCAGCTTTTAGATACCAAACGCCTTCGGCGGTTTTGCTGAGCCGTTTAACGGTCAGTTCGCCATTCAGCGCAGCGATCACTACTTTGCCGTCGGTTGGCTCTATCGACCTATCGACCACCAAAATATCATTGGGATGAATACCAGCGCCTAGCATTGATTCGCCTTGGGCTTGGACGAAAAACGTAGCGGCGGGTTTTTGAACCAGTAACTCGTTGAGGTCTAGGTTCTTCTCGATGTAGTCATCAGCGGGTGACGGGAAGCCAGCGGCGACTTTGCCGATGAATAGCGGTAACGGGATTTTTGTAGGTTGTGGCTTGGGCAGGAAAACCGTGTTGTGTTGCTGGGTAAACTGCTCGAATTGCTGTTTACGCTGGTTTAACAGAGCTTTGATGCTGGGTATTAGGCTTTCGGGTACGCGAATGGCTTTGGTGGTTTCACCGTAAGCGTTGGAGCCTTTTTTACGGCCTGAATTGGGGCGGGAGCCACCGTGGGTTGGGTGTTGGGTCATGGCTACTTGAAAGGTGTACGTTTTTCAAGATGGTATGATAGCACGGAAAAAATCTATTTATACACATGTGTTTATAAATTAGGCGGGGTATCAGATGCATGTCTTTGATTATTGGTTTACTACGTAGGAACAGTAAAAGATTGATAAGAAAAAATATAGAAAACCAAGAAAAATTTAAAAACAATATGAATTAAAAAGTAACGGCTTGACATTTGTGTTTTTGATCGCTTATCATATGCCCAACACATTATCGGAGGCTTATATGCACATCACACAACACGCACGAGCAAGAATGACCCAAAGAGGCATTACGTTAGAAATGATTGACCTTGTTTTAGAGTATGGCGAGGTGAATCAAGATAAAACCTATCTTGACCGAAAAGGCGCGGAGCAGGTTGTTAGGGAGCTAGAAGCGAAACTGAAGGTTGCAAAACAAATCTTCGGTAAATCAGCACGAGCTAAACAAGACCTTGTTAAAAAAGATGTTTATTTTGGCTACAACAGCACCGCTAGACACTAATTGGAGTTAAGGATATGCAAAAGCAAGCAATACAAAAAACAAGTAAATATGTAGATAACGATAATGCACTGCAATTTATTCTAGCTTTGGAAGAAAAATTGCGTGTGGCTAAGAAAGTTCGCGACAAAGGTGGTTGCGTTGTCGTGGAAGGAAGCGAAGACGCCGTTATTACTGCCTATAACTATAAAGTCAAACACTAAGGTAAAACAGGTATGTACGGACGATTAATATATCAAATCATGCAGATACTTCGAGGTGCTTTAGACCTAGAAGAGTTATTACATTTCGCTTTGCAGCTTATAGCTTGGGTAAGGCTTTCTCGCTTGGGGGTATTAAGCGGTGAGTTAGCATTTGATGAGCACAATCTGCCAAGAGGTGTTTCACAGATCACCGATGTTTTTGAGCAACTTAGCGATGTATCACAGACCGATATTTTTAAGCACGATTTACTTGGAAAAAACTCAATGGCATTTGGGTATGTAAATCCTGCGGTTCAGCATCTTTCCGTTGGTCAATTGTTGCAAGCTCTTGAAGTCTTGGCGGCAGCTAATCTGACTGATACATGGCAATTTGATGATTTGATGGCTTTTAGTAATGATAAGGCCAGTCGCGGGTTTATTGGTTTGCCTATTGAGGTTGCAGAACTAATGATTGCCTTGGCGCAAATTAGTTCAGGTGACAAAGTTTACTTACCTTTTGAGCATGGTTTTCAACTTACTGCCTGCGCTCAAAAGAAAACAAAACAGACCTTTTCAGAAACGCAGGTAGCAACCTCATTTCCATGGCTTATAAATTTGCTGTGTGACCTTGAGGCAAACATAGCCATTAGTGATAGTTTGGAAAAGCCGGCTTTTTTGGACCAAGGCCGATTAACTCAGTTCCCTGTCAGTGTGTCATGTCCTCCGTTTAATGCGCGTTATAGTCAAAATCTAGCGGATAGCGACCGGTTTGCAAGATTTCCAGAAGCCACATCGTCAGGTGGTGTTTTGGCTGTTCGTCATCTTTTGGCAAGGACAAAAGGTCGGATTGTTGTAGCGGTGCCAAATGGATTGCTTTTCACTCCAGGCGCTGAACGTTATTTACGAGACGATGTTTTAGCTAAAAAACAAGTAGAAGCCGTTGTTGCATTGCCGCCAGCTCTACTAAGTGGGAGTGCAATTCAATTTTCTTTGTTGATCTTGAGAACAGACATTACATGCAATGATATTTTGTTTGTCGATGGTAGCAATGAAACTCTTTACGTAAAGGATAGTAGAAATAAAGCCACATTAACTGGCTGGCAATCGATTGTAGAGGCTGTGGTTAAAAGAGAAACTGGGGCATTCTCTAACTTGATAACTACAGAAGAGGTGGTTGCCAATAACAGTCAATTACAGGTGGCAAGGTATTGCAAAACACCTGATGATGACGTTGTTGAGCAGATATTACGCAAATATCAAATTAAAGCGCTCGGAGAGCTGGTTTCAATCATTAGACCTATTCCATTATCACAAGCAGACGGGGTTGTAACCGTTTCCGAGGTAGCGCCTGCCGACTTCCCTGTTTATGGTTATGTAACAAAGTCTGGTAGGGAAATTAAGCTAACCGAGAGATATATTAATAGCGAAAGATCTTATTTAAGACCTTTCGACATTATTCTTACTATAAAGGGCAGTGTGGGAAAAGTCGCAATTCTCCCAGAAAATACGCCAGAAAACTTATGGGTAATGGGACAATCTTGCATTGTATTGAGGACTAACGAAAAAGCATCTTCAATTGATCCTAGGGTTATTTTTAGCTTCTTAAAATCTGAAGTCGGTCAGCTACAATTTAGAAGCCTTACTACAGGTTCAGCAGTGCCTCATATCCAAGTTCGTGAACTGGAAAAAATAAGAATACCGATACCAACTGCCGAAGAAGGCCAGAACATCATCGAGAAATTTGAAAAACTTGCTGTTATAGAGAACGCTATTGTTCAATATCGTGAAGAGCAAGAGCAGTTGAGTAAATCGATTTGGACAGCTTGATCATTAACTGCGTTTACAAAGACAGAATAAATGGCTTTGTTGCATAAATTGAGTCAAGGGTAAATTGCCCCTTACCCCAAATCAGCAGACGGATTTAGGGTGTTACCACAGTAATCGGCGCACCCAACAGGGCAAAGCGATTTAATAGTGTCACCCTAATTTGTCACTGGGCAACTTGGCTATTTGAAGATTCGCGCATTGACGCGTTCGCCCAATAGCTTGAAACAACGCATTTTAGTTTCCACCAACCATGTCTTTATCAATTCAAACTAGCAGTGAGCCTCGTCGTATCAAGGATTGGTTGTAGTCTCGCCAATTCGTGGTTCGGTATTTTTTGGGTAGTGGCTTGGGCATTACAGCTTCAGGTCAGTAAATTCCTTCTTAACATGGGGGCGACAGTCGATGGGGCGCTATTAGAGGTAGAACGGCAATTTGCTTCGCCTTAGCTCTTGGGTATGGTGTAATAAATCCAGTAGCTATACCATTTGTAGTGGGAGCTTCCGTACTGGGTGGTGCGGCTGGGGCGATGTCAACCGACGAACGTGTTGCAAGAGAAAATATTATGGTTCAATGTCTGTCAAAAAGAGGATACAAATGTATGCGCCTCATTTGCCTAAATGATAAAGTCAAAATAGGTTAACGTAGTTTTTAGGTAGAGAATATGAAAATAACTAGATTTTCAATGCTATTAATTTTGGTAATAGTGACTGGTTGCGCAGCTGTAAGCTCAAATGTTGCGAGAGAGGATTATGATTATTATAAAAAAAATTTATCAGCCTCAAATAATTTGAAAAACATCAAAGAATTTCTGTCGTCAAGTAATATAAAGTTGATTGGTGTTACGATTACTGACAATAAACCTCTTGGAAGTTTTGGCAATATAAATATAAACGGAACTCGGATGAGCTATGCAAGTCCAGAGTTTAATACAATGAGTCATGGGCTAGCCAACTCATTAACAAACCTAGAATTGGGAGGGTATTATGTATTAGCAAAAGATCTCGAAAAACACGCTCCATTGAAAAATGGTAAGTACTTTAATACAAGTTTTTGTTTAGATTATAGTCACACTAATGTTGCTCCTGATAATAGCAGTATATC
>JBEGMT010000015.1:0-7073 GCA_041182925.1 Pseudomonadota bacterium
TTGAAAAGTTGGTGCGAGAGCAAAATGAGGGAAAGCCTGCCGAGGTTGTTAGAAAAATTGACCCCGATACTTTGCGTTTGCAGCGTGAGTTAAGTGAGAAAACTGGCGCTAAAGTTGAGATTAACCATCAAAGTGGTGGTAAAGGAAAGTTGGTTTTTAGTTACACCAGTCTGGAAGAGCTTGAAGGTATTATTAAAAAAATTAATTAAGTGTTTTTAGTTGTTTGGGATGTGTTGCCTTGCGTTAAGTGGGTTGGCTGGATATAATCGGCCCGCTTAACGGTCTAGGGGATGAAAAATGGCAGTCGGAAATCAATTTTCAACTGTCGGCAAAGTGTTGTATGCACAAATCTTGGTGGCCGCTTTGGTCGCTTTGGGTTTTTTATCGGTTGGTGGTTGGCAATCTGCTATTTCTCCGTTGACGGGATGTGGGATTGCGCTATTACCTAATTTGTATTTTGCATACAAAATCTATCTTGCAAGAAATAAGGATGCGCAAGGTATCGTCAGTGCATTTTATGCCGGCGAAACAATAAAGCTGATTTTAACGGCAGCGCTTTTTGCCATAGTTTTACAAGTTCCATCTGTTAATTTTTACACGCTGTTGACTGGATATATCGCAGTGTTATCCGTTTTTTGGTTTGCGCTTTTTTATTGGCGCGATTGAGTATTTGTGAGGAAAAATGTCTGCTGAAGGTGGCGCAACTGGTTATATTGTTCATCACTTAACTCCTTTGTCGGTAGGTGAAGGTTTTTGGACGGTGCATCTGGATACATTGTTTTTCTCCCTGATTTTGGGTGCTTTGTTTATCTGGTTTTTTAAAGCTGTCGCAGAACGTGCTACATCAGGTGTGCCGGGATTAGCGCAGAATTTTGCGGAAATGATTATTGAGTTTGTTGATACTCAGGTTAAAGATACATTTCATGGCAAAAGCGAATTAATTGCGCCATTGGCACTGACAATTTTTTGCTGGGTGTTCTTGTGGAATACGATGGACATGCTGCCAGTTGATTTATTCCCAATGATTGGTTCCCTAATGGGTATGGAATATATGCGTGTGGTGCCAAGTACTGATTTGAACGCCACATTTGCACTATCATTGAGTGTGTTTTTCCTGATCTTTTTCTACAGCATTAAAGTTAAAGGCTTGTTTGGCTTTATCAAAGAAATGACCTGTACTCCTTTTGGGCCTTGGTTAATGCCATTCAACTTGATGTTGAAAGTGGTAGAAGAATTAGCTAAACCAATTTCATTGGCTTTACGGTTATTTGGTAATTTGTATGCTGGTGAGTTGGTGTTCATCTTGATTGCATTATTGCCGCCAGTAGTTCAGCCTTTATTAGGCTTTCCATGGGCAATATTTCACATTCTAGTTGTCACATTGCAGGCTTTCATATTCATGGTTTTGACCATTGTGTATTTAAGTTTGGCGCATGAAGATCACTAGAAGCAAAAGTATTTTTAACATTATTTTTTGATATACATTTTAGGAGACACTATGGAACTCGCATCATTAGTAGCCAACGTACAAGGCTTCACCGTTATCGCAGTTGGCATCATTCTTGGCTTAGGCGCGATCGGTACAGCGATTGGTTTTGGTTTATTAGGTGGTAAATTCTTGGAAGGTGCGGCTCGTCAACCAGAATTAGTACCAATGTTGCAGGTAAAAATGTTCATCGTTGCTGGTTTGCTTGACGCGGCTACCATGATTGGCGTTGGTATGGCTTTGTTCTTCACATTCGCAAACCCATTCCTATCAGCTGTTCAATCTGCTGCAGGTTAATTAAGCGGATCCATCTGTTCTGTGGCTTAGATAGGCTACTGCAAAATTGTAGTAGTCTTGTCACAAAACGCAGATACTAATAACAACAGTATACTTAGGAAACATCAATGAGTATCAATGCTACTCTGATCGGTCAAATGATCACGTTTTCGCTTCTGGTCTGGTTGACCATGAAGTATATTTGGCCGCCCATCATTGCTGCGCTTGAAGAGCGTAAAGCAAAGATTGCCGAAGGTTTGGCAGCTGCCGAAAAAGGTCAGGAAGATATTAAGTTAGCTGAGAAAAAAGCGAAAAGCGTTCTCAAAGAAGCTAAAGAACAAGCTGCTGAAATCATTAGTTCTGCACAAAAGCGTGCTAATGAATTGGTTGAAGAATCTAAATTGCAGGCTCGTTCGGAAGGTGAGCGTTTAATCGAAGCGGCTAAAGCTCAAGTTGAACAAGAGATGTTGCAAGCCAGAGAAAATCTACGTAAAGAAGTGTCTGCTCTCGCTTTGCGCGCAGCTGAACAGATTTTGAAAGAAGAAATCGACAAAGCGAAGCATCAGGCAATTCTCAGTAAAACTGCAGAACAATTAGGTTAAGCAATGACTGAGTTAGCGACACTAGCAAGGCCTTACGCCGAAGCTGCATTTAAACGGGCTAAACAGACTGAAACTGCAAATGCTTGGTCGGAATCTTTGTTGTTTTTATCGGTTGTTGCACAAGACCGAGATTTGATTGCCATCATCAGCAATCCGAAAATCAGCAAAGACAGAAAGATTGAAGTAGTGATGGATATTTGCCAAGATCAAATTCAAGATGAAGCAAAAAATTTGCTAAAACTTTTGATTGAAAATGGCAAGTTACAGTTATTACCAAAAATCACGGTTTTGTATGAACAATACAAAGCTGAAGACGAAGGTTACGTTAACGTGGATCTGTATAGTGCATATCCTTTAAACAAAGCCGAGCAAAGTAACTATGTCGCAAAGCTGGAAAAGAAATTAAACAAAAAGGTCAACGCTACTGTGTTGGTCGATAAATCGTTAATTGGCGGCATACTTGCAAAAGCGGGTGACAAAGTAATTGACGGTTCTATCAGTGGCCAGCTTCATCAATTAGCCAAAAGGCTCTAAGAGCTAGATCGGGAAATATAAAATGCAATTAAATCCATCAGAAATAAGTGATCTAATTAAAAAGAAGATCGAGAATTTCGACGCCAATCTTGAAGCGCACACGGAAGGTACGGTAGTTAGTGTTACCGATGGTATCGTTCGTGTACATGGTTTGTCAGAAGCAATGCAAGGTGAGATGCTGGAATTCCCCGGCGGTTCTTATGGCATGGCCTTGAACTTAGAAAGAGATTCAGTCGGTGTGGTAATGTTGGGCGCATACCAACACATTACCGAAGGCGACACTGTTAAATGTACAGGTAGAATTTTAGAAGTACCCGTTGGTGAAGCTTTATTAGGTCGTGTTGTTGATGCTTTAGGTAATCCAATCGACGGTAAAGGCTCAATTGATACTGATTTGAAATCACCTATCGAAAAAATTGCTCCCGGTGTTATTGCTAGACAATCGGTTGACCAACCTGTGCAAATTGGTTTGAAAGCGATTGACTCAATGATTCCAGTGGGTCGTGGTCAGCGTGAGTTGATTATCGGTGATAGACAAACCGGTAAAACAGCTATCGCAATCGACGCAATCATTAACCAAAAAGGTACAGGGATTAAATGTATCTATGTTGCGATCGGTCAAAAACGTTCGTCAATTGCAAACGTAGTTCGTAAATTAGAAGAACACGGGGCGATGGATCACACTATTATCGTTGTCGCATCAGCATCTGAATCAGCAGCATTACAGTTCATTGCACCTTATACAGGTTGTTCAATGGGCGAATATTTCCGTGATAACGGTCAAGATGCTTTGATTATTTATGATGATTTGACCAAACAAGCTTGGGCTTATCGTCAAATTTCATTGTTATTACGTCGTCCGCCAGGTCGTGAAGCTTATCCTGGTGACGTTTTCTACATCCACTCACGTTTATTGGAGCGTGCAGCTAGAATCAATGCTGAAGAAGTAGAAAAATTGACTAATGGCAAAGTGAAAGGCAAAACCGGTTCATTAACAGCGTTACCAATTATTGAAACACAAGGTGGTGACGTTTCTGCATTCGTCCCAACTAACGTAATTTCGATTACTGACGGTCAGATTTTCTTAGAAACAGGTTTGTTTAACTCGGGTATCCGTCCAGCGGTAAATGCGGGTTTATCTGTATCGCGTGTAGGTGGTGCTGCTCAAACCAAAATTATCAAGAAACTAGGTGGCGGTACACGTCTTGACTTAGCTCAATATAGAGAGTTAGCGGCGTTTGCTCAGTTCGCATCAGATCTTGACGAAAGCACACGTAAACAAATCGAACGTGGCCAACGTGTTACTGAATTAATGAAACAAAATCAGTACGCACCGATGTCTGTTGCTGAAATGAGCGTGTCATTATATGCAGCAAATACTGGTTTCCTTGATAACTTAGAAGTTAAGGCGGTTCGTGATTTTGAATCTGCGTTATTAGCATTTATGAAATCAGAAGAACCTGCGTTAATGGCAAAAGTTAACGAAACAGGCGACTTTAGCGATGAAATCAAAAATGGCATTCATAGTGCTATTGAACGTTTCATTAAAACAAGTAGCTGGTAAAAGGATCGGCAAATGGCTGTTGGCAAAGAGATACGTGGCAAGATCGCAAGTATTAAAAATACTCAAAAGATCACCCGCGCCATGGAAATGGTGGCGGCGAGCAAAATGCGTAAAACCAAAGACCGTATGCAGGCTACGCGGCCTTACTCGAAAAAAATAAGCCAGATTATTAATCATCTAGCTTATGCGAATCCCGAGTATAAGCATCCATTCATGATTAAGCGAGACGTTAAGCGCGTTGGCCTTATCGTTATTAGTTCTGACAGAGGTTTGTGCGGCGGTTTAAATGCAAATTTGTTTAGAAAAGTTCTAAACGAAATGCAAGAGTGGAAAAGTAAAGGTATTGAAGTTGACATTTGTACCGTTGGCGGTAAAGCAGCTAATTTTTTTAGTATTATCAACGCTAAAGTTATTGGACAAGTGTCTAAATTAGGTGATGTTCCACATCAACACGATATTATTGGCGTTATTAAAATCATGCTTGATGCTTATGCAAGCGGTGAAATTGATGAGTTGTTCGTAGTTAGTAATGAATTTATTAATACAATGACCCAGCGTCCAGTAATTGAAAAATTACTACCAGTTATTGCTGATAAAGATGATGATAGCCTACGTGCTACATGGGATTATTTGTATGAGCCAGGTGCAAAAGAAGTCTTGGATCATTTACTAACCCGTTATGTAGAATCAATGATTTACCAAGGCTTAGTTGAAAACAATGCCTGCGAGCAGGCAGCGCGAATGGTTGCTATGAAAAGTGCATCCGATAACGCTGGAAATATCATTAAAGAGTTGCAACTTGTGTACAACAAAGCCAGACAAGCGGCAATTACTCAGGAAATTTCGGAAATTGTTGCTGGGGCTGCAGCTGTTTAAAGCATTTCACAAGTTTAGATAGATTTTTAAAGAGGACGACACAATGAGTTTGGGTAAAATCGTTCAGATAATTGGAGCGGTTGTTGACGTGGAGTTTCCACGCGATAACTTGCCGAAAGTATATGATGCGTTGAATGTTAAGGGCGGATTGGTTTTAGAAGTTCAGCAGCAATTAGGTGACGGCGTTGTTCGTACTATTGCTATGGGTTCTACCGACGGTTTAAGCCGTGGCCTTGAAGTCAGCAACACAGGCGACGCAATTAAAGTACCAGTCGGACAAGCGACCTTAGGCCGCATTATGAACGTCCTCGGTGAAGCCATCGACGAAAAAGGTCCGATTGGCGAAAAAGAAAAATGGACCATCCACCGTGATGCGCCAACTTATGACGAACAAGCACCTGCTAACGAATTATTGGAAACAGGTATTAAAGTTATCGACTTGGTTTGCCCTTTTGCTAAAGGTGGTAAAGTTGGTTTGTTCGGTGGTGCTGGTGTAGGTAAAACCGTTAACATGATGGAATTGATCCGTAACATCGCGATTGAGCACAGTGGTTTCTCTGTATTCGCTGGTGTAGGTGAACGTACTCGTGAAGGTAATGACTTCTATCACGAGATGACTGATTCAAAAGTTATCGACAAAGTATCTCTGGTTTACGGTCAGATGAATGAGCCACCAGGCAACCGTTTACGTGTAGCGTTAACCGGTTTGACTATGGCGGAATTTTTCCGTGACGAAGGTCGTGACGTATTATTCTTCGTTGACAATATCTATCGTTACACTTTGGCCGGTACCGAAGTATCAGCGTTATTGGGTCGTATGCCATCAGCGGTAGGTTATCAGCCTACATTGGCTGAAGAAATGGGTGTATTACAAGAGCGTATTACTTCAACCAAAACCGGTTCTATTACTTCTATCCAAGCGGTTTATGTACCTGCGGATGACTTAACCGATCCATCGCCAGCCACTACTTTTGCTCACTTAGATGCGACCGTTGTATTGTCACGTCAAATTGCTGAGTTAGGTATCTACCCTGCTATCGATCCATTGGATTCAACCAGCCGTCAGCTTGATCCATTAGTGATTGGTCAAGAGCATTACGATGTAGCGCGTTCAGTCCAAGGTATCTTGCAACGCTATAAAGAATTGCGCGACATTATCGCAATTTTGGGTATGGACGAATTGTCTGAAGAAGATAAATTGATTGTATCTAGAGCGCGTAAAATTCAACGTTTCTTATCTCAGCCATTCTTCGTTGCCGAAGTATTTACTGGTTCACCAGGAAAATATGTTTCATTGAAACAAACGATTGCTGGTTTCAAAGGCATTATTAACGGTGATTACGACAGTCTTCCTGAACAAGCTTTTTACATGGTCGGTACCATTGACGAAGCCGTTGAAAAAGCCAAAGGCATGTAAGCTTAATAGCACAGGAGAATTTCGAGATGGCAATGACAATTCATGTTGACATCGTCAGCGCCGAGCAAGAAGTCTATTCAGGCTTGGCGGAAATGTTATTTGCGCCAGCCGAATTAGGTGAAGTTGGTATTGCACCTCGGCACGCGCCATTAATTACCAAGCTGAAGCCTGGTGAAGTGCGAGTTAAATTAAATGATAAAGAAAGCTTGGCCTATTACGTGTCAGGTGGACTTTTAGAGGTTCAACCTGATGTTGTGACTGTTTTGGCAGACACAGCGATTAGAGCAAAAGACATCGATGAGGCGGCCGCTTTGCAAG
>JBEGMT010000016.1:0-2936 GCA_041182925.1 Pseudomonadota bacterium
AGGATGTGAATGTTCGTAATTGGCAAGATGTGATTTGGGCAATTACCACGCGAATGGATCCTGCGCGGGATTTAACGATTCTGGAAAATACGCCGATTGATTATCTGGATTTTGCTTCGCCGGTGTCGGGATTAGGTTCGAAAGTGGGGTTTGATGCGACCAATAAATGGCCCGGGGAAACCAATCGCGAATGGGGTAAGCCGATTGTGATGGATAAGGAAGTTTTGAAAAAGGTTGATGCGATGTGGGATAAGTTGTTTGATTAACTAGGCTGTTATCGTTCCCACGGGGAGCGTGGGAACGATTCTTAAAACTAAGCTGAAATATTCTCAGCTTGTTTAATTACTTCACTGCTGGCTAATGCCAAGGCGCGTTTGAAACTGGCACAGGCTTTATCATGTTCGCCTTTCGCTTGTTCTAGTTCACCGAGTAACTGAAGGGCATCCACTGACTCTTCAATATGCAAACTTTTCAGTAGATATTGTTCAGCTTTTTCCATTTGTTCGACTTTTAACGCTAATCGACCTAAGACGCTAAATAGCATCGCGTCAGATGGATAAACTGCTAGCCATTGTTCAGCGGATTGCAATTGTTTAGCGGTATCGTTAGATTCAACCATCGCATACAGCGCTAAAGTAGTAGCATCCCAATAACGGCCTAATTGTTTAATCAAACCTGCTTCAACATCTGCACCGGCGCCAGCGTTTATCATCGCCGCAAAGTAAATATTAGCAACACCGGGCAAAGTTCTGATATGTCTTGGAATTTCATCCCAGCAAGCGACGATGGCTTGCGTATCGTTGTTAGCAGCTGCTTGTTTTAATAGGCGGCTAAAGGTTTGAGTTTCCAGCAACTTAACTTCGCCTTCCATGACAATTTTGTGTTCTTGCAAAGAGGGCAACAATTTATTAATGGCTTCAATGTCACCTAAATGCTGATAGGCCTGATGCATCATTTTTAACACGCGACCATGATTAGGATTGATCTCGTGCAATTTGCTTAAAGTGTCTAAAGCTTTTTCAAATTGATGTTCCGACAAATGCAATTCGGCTTGGGTTAAGCCGACGGTCATATCGTTATCAGCGGATTGTTCGCTGGCTTTTCTTAAATATTCGTCGCGCTTGTCTAATGCACCGCGAGATTGAGCGGCACGAGCTGCGGTCAAATAATGCAACAACGGTGCACCGCTGTTTGATGCGTGTTTGATTAGAACTCTTTCCGCGCTTTCCCAATTGCCATCAGCGGCATCAAATAAACCGGCAATCAATGCTTCTTGAGAGCGGTTAAATTTAATGCTTTGGCGCCGTTTAGCAACTTGGCTTGGCATCCGAATCAAAACGCCCATTAAGCGGAAAAAGCTGTATAAAAAGAAGAAGCCGATTACCTGTATCACGGTGAAAACGGTTAATGAGGTTTCCAGTGACCAGTGACCAAAGCCAATCAATACATAACCTGGGTCGTTGTAAGACGATAACCAGTTATGCAATAAAAACGCCACCGCAATGGCAGCGATTAGCGAGGCAACAAAGTAAATTAAATTTTTCATAAAGCTGCCTGTTGATTACTGGCCATTTTTCGCTGATCCATCGGTAGCGGCGGTTGACGATGGATTTTTATCGGTTTCGATACGCAATTTACTAATGTCTTTTAGCAGTTTTAAAGAGCCGCTGACATCAGGATATTGGCTACGAATTTGTACCGCAGCCAGTTTGTTTAGCTCGGCTTCAAAACGCTCGGTTGAGATATTTTCAGCAAAGTTTTTCTTTAGCCAGAGTTTGGTGTCAGCAATACTGCTGGCAAATAAGGTGTCGTTTTGTTGGACTAAAGCAATTTCTATCATTTCCAAGCGTACTTTTAGCTGTTGTTTGATGAAATGTGCTTCTTCTGGGGTCAAAATCGCCTGAACTTCTTGGGATGTATGGCGTAAAACGACATAGCCTTCTAAACGCTTGGCAACTGTACTAAGTAAGCCTTTATCTTGCTCTGCCAAATTAGAGCTGGGTGCTTTGGTTTCGTCCAGTTGTTTACCAGCATGCGGTAAAAATACCGCTAGATTTTCAACCGCATCTTGTAAATGCTGGATACCAGCATAAATCCCGACAATGTCAGGTACTGTTACGCCATTAAGCAAGGCAATTTCTTTAGCAATTTGTTCTCGGACTTTAAAGGCGGCCGCATCGCCGCTTTCACGTAGGCGTTGATCAGCGGCTTCCAAGGCTTCTCTGGTAGTGGTAACGTCACCAACTAAATGTAAACGTTGGTTGGCAACGGTTAATAAATATTCAGCATCGGCTAGTAACCAATCACCTCGAGTTTTACCCAGTTGGCGTTGTAATGTCTGGATAGAGGCTTCTAATTCCTTTTTTGCAGTGTTTAGACGCTCTTCATGCAAACTGGAAAAGCTCGCCAAAGTTTCGGTGAAATGGTTGTCTTTACCGGTCATTTCACTATTTAAATTAGTGATTTGGTTTTGCAAACCGGTAATTTGTTCGCGCAAGCCGTTCATTTCTTTATCGATTTCAATCAGTTTCAAATTGTCCTGATTGTTTTCGCTGTCTTGGCTACTGCGTAATTGCTGGAAAAAATAAAATCCAGCTGCACCTAAAGCGATGGTTAAGACGATGGCGATAATGCCTATCAATAAGCCCGCACGCGATTTTTTAACCACTACAGTAGGGGCTGGTATTGGTTCTGGTTGTTGTTCAATTACGTCGGCCACTGTTTTCCCCGTTAAATAACGTCGTCAAGGTCTCTAAAATTGCTACATCAGTGGGCTGTTGGCTCACTGCTATCTGTGTAAATCCAAGTTGTTCAGCGGCTTCGGCGATACGTTGGCTCGCTGCTACCAATAAAATTGCTTTTAATTGCTTTGCTGAAGGGTTGTCGAGCATCGTCAGCAAATTTTGCAACGCTTCGATGCTGGTAATGGTAATGGC
>JBEGMT010000017.1:0-3323 GCA_041182925.1 Pseudomonadota bacterium
TTGCAACTTGCCGGTGCTGATGGCATTGCTTTGTTTAACCGTTTTTATCAAGCCGATATTGATTTAGACAACTTGCAAATCGTCCCTAAACTGGAATTATCGACCTCGGCAGAAGCCTTGCTGCGAATCCGTTGGACAGCGTTAATGTTTGGCCGTACTGATTTATCGCTGGCGGTGACGGGTGGTTTTCATCAAATGCCCGACGTCTTGAAAGCGCTGTTGGCCGGTGCGGATGTGGTGCATTTGTGTAGCGCATTGCTACAAGCGGGGCCGAGTCGGATTAGACAGATTTTGCAGGATTTACAACACTGGCTGGCCGAGCATGAATACCAATCGATACAACAACTAAAAGGCAGCGTCAGCCACCAACACGCGATTAATCCTAGTGATTATGAACGGGCGAATTATTTGCAGGTATTGGATAGTTATTCGGGGGTTAGTGGGGTTTGGCGGTAGCTGCTTCAGTAGGGGAATACTGAAAGCTAATTCAGCAACACTAAAGTGGATGTGGGCGTTATCACCGCCGGCGTTATGTCGATTGTGATTAAGACGTTTTTCTAATTGAAACTGATGTTACGCCGCAGTTTGGTAGGTTGGGTTGATGCTGTTTGCAACCCAACAAAACCTTTATTCCTAGCCAATCACTCCGCCTAAGATCAAGATTATGTTGTTCTTGGTAGGCGCTATAAATAAGCCAACAGCTTGGTCTTCGAGTGTTGGGTTCGCTCTATCGAGCGATAGCCAACCTATGGCACTTCAATCAATCTTTTAACGATATTACCACTTAATAAGCCCCTAAAAGAGCACATATATTAAACATATTGCCCCGCACACCACCCCGACGCCCAAGCCCATTGAAAGTTATAACCCCCTAACCAACCCGACACATCTAACACTTCACCGACAAAATACAAACCAGGGACTTGCAAACTTTCCATCGTTTTAGAAGAAACCGCATCACAATCAACACCACCTAAAGTCACTTCAGCTGTTCGATAGCCTTCGCTACCGTTAGGCTTAATCGTCCAACTTTGCAGATTTTCGCTAATGCTGTGCAGTTGTTGATCACTGCAATCGGCCAAGGTTGTATTCAATTGCGTTTCAGATAGCAAAGTTTGTAATAATCGCTTGGGCAAATAATCGGCGAGTAAAGTTTGGATTTTGGCTTTATGTCCTTGCTGGCGTTTTTGTTTCAAGGTGTTCAGCAAATCCAAATCTGGCAATAAGTTAATGATTAAAGCTTCACCGGGTTGCCAATAAGAGGAAATTTGCAAAATCGCAGGGCCGCTGAGGCCTCGATGGGTAAATAACAAGTTTTCGGTAAAACTGCGTGATTGATTAGTCACTTGGCATGGCACAGCAATCCCTGTTAATGGCGTAAAACGCTGTTTGTCGTCCGGTTGTAACGTCAAAGGGACTAAACCTGCGCGAGTCGGCCAGACTTTAATCGCAAATTGCTCGGCTAGCTGATAGCCAAAGGCCGTCGCGCCCATTTTCGGAATCGATAACCCTCCGGTAGCAATCACTAATGATTTTGCTTGAAAAGAACCCTGTGAGGTTTCAAGTTGGAATTGACCTGATTCGGATTTTTGAACTTGCTTGATCGAACAATTAAGTTGAATTTCTGCGCCATAACGCTGACATTCATTCAGTAACATATCCAAAATATCTTTGGCACTATCATTGCAAAACAACTGGCCATGCAAGCGTTCATGATAAGGAATTTGATATTGGGCGATCAAAGCCAAAAAATCCCATTGATTGAAGCGTTTAAGTGCTGATTTACAAAAATGCGGATTATGGCCAATGTAATTATCAGCTTCGATAGTGTAATTGGTGAAATTACAACGGCCACCGCCAGACATTAAAATTTTCTTGCCCGCTTTATTGGCGTGATCTAGCACTCTCACTTGGCGACCTCGCTTTGCGGCTTCGATTGCACACATCAAACCTGATGCACCAGCACCGATAATAATCACATCCTCAAGCTTCATAGATTTTTGTCAACGTATACAGAAAAACAGCGAATTAATACGCTGGACAGCTGGGTATTTTACAGCAGTTTGTTGTTGGAAGATTCCTACGTTCCAACTTGTAAAACCTTACAAAAGCCTGTAAAAAGCCCCCCTACTTTTAATTTACACCAATCACCGCGCTTCAGCGTTCTAAAGGCAAGCCCATGGATACACAGTACACCTACTCTTTTGAAACCGGCGATGGTCAAAATAAAGCCTTATTGGGTGGTAAGGGCGCTAATTTATGTGAAATGACACAAATGGGTATCAATGTACCGCCCGGTTTTGTCATCACCACGCAAACGTGTTTGTGGTATCTACAAACTCAACAATTACCCAGCGGTTTGATGGACGAAGTGCGCCAACAAATCAGCCAAATTGAAGAATTGACAGGTAAATCCTTTGGCGGCATTAATGATCCTTTATTAGTCTCGGTCCGCTCAGGTTCGGCAGTGTCGATGCCGGGCATGATGGATACCATTTTAAATCTTGGCCTAAATCCGCAAACCATTGCTGGCTTAATCGAAATGACCGATGACCCGCGTTTTGTTTATGACGCTTATCGACGCTTTATTCAACTGTTTGGCAAAGTAGTGCTAGGCATTGATGATGAAAAATTTGATTTCCATTTCAACCTGGTCAAACGCACTGCTGGTATTAAAGCGGATGTAGCTTTGAATGGCGATCAGTTAATGGACATTTGCGAACGGTTTTTACAGGTAGTGCATCAAGAAACAGGTCATGCCTTCCCTAATGATGTTTATCAACAATTAGAGCTGGCGATTCAAGCGGTCTTTAATTCTTGGCAAGGCAAACGGGCGGTTGATTATCGCCATGAATTTCACATTACACCTGAAATCGCCAATGGCACCGCCGTTAATATTGTCACGATGGTGTTTGGGAATATGGGCGATGACTGCGCAACCGGGGTTGGTTTCACTCGCAACCCAAGCACCGGTGCCGATGAGTTATTCGGCGAATACCTGATCAACGCTCAAGGTGAAGATGTAGTAGCGGGTATCCGAACGCCAAAACCGGTACATGAAATGGCACAGGAAATGCCCAGTCAATACCGGCAGTTACTCGCATTACGCAACAAACTGGAAGCTCATTATCACGAAGTACAAGATTTTGAATACACCATAGAACGCGGAGTTCTGTATTGCTTGCAAACCCGCAAAGCTAAGATGAATGCAGCAGCAATGGTGAAAACTTCACTGGATATGGTGAAAAACGGTTTAATCAGTAAACCCCAGGCTTTACTCCGTATCAATCCTGAAATTTTAGAGCAATTACTTCATCCACAAT
>JBEGMT010000018.1:0-3322 GCA_041182925.1 Pseudomonadota bacterium
AAAAATTGGGCGAACGTAAAGGCGACTTGTTGAACATGGTTCCTGATGGCAAAGGCCGTATTCGTTTGGAATACATGGTGCCATCGCGCGGCTTAATCGGCTTCCAAACCGAATTTATGACTGCCACTTCAGGTTCAGGCTTGTTCTACCATGTTTTCGACCACTACGGCCCAACCAAACCAGGCGTTATTGGGATGCGTAAACGCGGTGTATTGGTGTCGATGGTACAAGGTAAAGCCTTGGCTTACGCGTTGTTTGCCCTGCAAGAACGTGGCGAATTGTTCCTGGTTCACGCTGACGAAGTTTACGAAGGTATGTTGGTCGGTATCCACTCGCGTGCCAACGACTTGGTGGTTAACCCGACTAAAGCAAAACAGCTAACCAACATCCGCGCAGCCGGTACTGACGAAAACTTAATCTTAACCCGTATCCAAAAAATGACTTTGGAACAAGCGTTAGAGTTTATTGATGAAGATGAGTTAGTCGAAGTAACCCCACAATCGATTCGTTTACGGAAAAAATTATTATCTGAAAACGATCGTAAACGGGCAGCAAGAGCGGCCGAGTAAAGCTAGTTAAAAAGTGGCGGAATTTAATAACTCCGCCACTTTCTCCCTTCTCCCACAAAAACAAGGCGCATTTCTTGCACCGCCATCACAATATTGCATAAATGTTAAATTTTACTGGCTACAAATTAACATTATTTAACCATCGGTTTTTATGATTCGAACTGGAATCCAAGGCTTAGGCTAAATTTGATTTTTCCGGCTTAAGTCGTTGTACCAATAACTTGAAAATTTATCTCGCAATGACTGCCTATGGTTATTTTTAACCTTGACCATCAGAATTATAAATAGGTACTATCAGAACTTATTTACGATTAAACACAAATTGATATATATCAAAATTACCCACATAACATTTAAAAAATCCTGATATATCAACATAAGGAAAAACCAATGAAAGCAAAAAACTTAGTGATACTTTCAACGATTATAATGATTGGTTGCGCTGCAACCGGTGAAAACTTGAAAGGGAATGTCTACAAAGCTGGTCAAGTAAATAGTGCTCAAGCAGCAAGAACGATAAAAATTACCGCCGTATTGCCAGCACAAATTGAAGTCGATAACTCCCAACAAAAACAACAAGCCCAAATTGGTGGTGCGGTGTTAGGTGCGCTTGCGGGTGGTTTAGCCGGTGGATTTGGGGGAATAGGCACTGGCGGAACAGTCGCTACAACGGTCGGAGGTGGTGCTTTGGGCGCAGCTGCAGGCTCTTTTGTAGCCGATAAAGTGTTGGTCGAAGGTGTTTCAATCGCCTATATCGAAAACGATAAAATATTCACCTCCGCCCAAGTCGGTAAGCCATGCGAATTTAAGGTTAATGAAACTGCACTGATTATATCAACCGGTCCAAATGAAACCCGTATTCAACCTAACGCCACTTGCCCAGCAGAAAAATAATATGAAGTATTTAGTTTATTCATTTTTATTAGCATTTAGTAGCCTAAGCTTAGCCAATCCATCCCTATCTGATCAGTTAAATGCACTAGACAATGCACAAAGCCAAGCGATAGAGAATCAGAAAGCAAGGGAACAAGCCGCTTATGAGGCTCGTGTAGCTGAACAACAGCGATTAGAACAAATCGCTAATCAACAACGAGAAGCTGATCGTAAGTTGCAAGAAAAAGCATTACAAGCAAAGGCTGAACAAAATAGAGTAGCCGCTATTAATGCAAAAATTGCTGCAGAGAAAGCTGAAGCTCAAGCTAAAGCAATCAATGATGAAAGGCTTCAAGATAAATACCGACAACAAGCTCAAGAAGATGAAGAACGCGAGTTGATGAAGCGCCAATCCAGCTTGGAAATACAACAAGCAGAATTAGAGCTACAAAGACTGAAAGCAAAAGCAGATTTGGAAGCGGCTATCGCCAACGATAGAATTAAAAGCGTTGAACAAGAAACTGCTTTAGCTAGAAAAAAAGAAACTACTGAAATTGATGTTGCTCAATCAGGTGCAGATGCTAATAGAACGCTTGCTAACGGTATATCGAATGGTTTATCGGGTGCAGGCAATAGTGACTTCTATCAATTTTTAGTCGTACTTTTTCTAATTATTTTAGTACTAATAGGCGGATTATTTTTTTGGCGATTTTCTCAACAGCAAAAAGCCAATAAAAACCAGCTATCTGAGCCTGTAAATAAAAAAACAGCTAATCCAGAACCCAAAGATAGCGCATCAATCACGGACCGTGAAAACGAAGCTTAAAATTTATGCGTGCTTTTGAAGCATTACCTCAAAAGCACGCTAATTTGTTTTACTAGCTGAGTGACCTTTACAAGCCAAACTGTAATCTAAATATCCTCTCCACCCTCTTCCAAGCCCATTTGCTCAGTCAAAGTTTTGGGTAGTTTCTTTTTGATTTTTACCCCCAGCTCTTCAAAGGCGCTGGCTTGACGTAATAAATTGCCATTACCACTGCTGAGTTTATTAACAATACCATCATAAGTTTTATGCGCGGTGTTGAGCTGATTGCCGAGTTTTTCGATGTCTTCGGCGAAACCACGAATCTTGTCGTACAAAGCACCGGCTTTATCCGCAATTAAACGCGCGTTTTCATTTTGCTGTTCGTAACGCCAGATGTTTTGCACGGTGCGTAATGTGGCTAATAAAGTGGTTGGGGTAACTACGACAATTTTGTGTTCAAACGCATCATTAAACAGTTTTTCATCGGCTTGAAACGCCGCCATAAACGCGGCTTCTATCGGCATAAACAACAAGACAAAATCCAAGGAACGTAAGCCTTTTAAATTGGCATAGTCTTTATTACTTAAACCTTTAATATGATTCCGAACCGCTTCCGTGTGTTGTTTCAAAGCATCAATCCGCTCTTGATCGTCCTCTGTCGAGCAATAACGCTCATAAGCCACCAGCGACACTTTAGAATCGATAATCACATCTTTGTTTTCCGGCAAACGCACAATCACATCAGGCTTGAACAAACGATTATCTTCATCACGAAACGCGCCTTGAGTTTCGTATTCGATGCCTTTCCGCAAGCCGGATTGTTCCAGCACTTTTTCCAAAATCATCTCGCCCCAATTGCCTTGGGCTTTGTTGTCACCTTTTAAGGCTTTGGTTAAATTCAAAGCTTCTTGATTCATTTTGGCGGTATCGCGGCGCAACGAAATAATTTCTTCCCGCAAGCTGATTCGATCTTTGGTTTCGTTGTCGTAAACGGTTTCGACGCGGGTTTTAAATTCGCCTAATTGCTGCTTGAGCGGCGCAACCAAATTTTCGATGCTTTGTTGGTTTTGTTCGC
>JBEGMT010000019.1:0-11286 GCA_041182925.1 Pseudomonadota bacterium
TTTTTAATGTCTTCGATATTTTCCAAACCAACCGAAATTCTCACCAAACTGTCTTTAATGCCCGCTTCTGCTCGTAGTTCTGGCGTCAATCGGCCATGGGTAGTAGTCGCTGGATGCGTAATCGTAGTTTTCACATCACCAAGATTAGCAGTGATTGATAACATCTTAGTGGAATCAATTAATCTCCAAGCTTGTTCTTTACCACCGCGCAATTCAAAACTGACTACTCCACCAAAATGACTTTGCTGACGTTTGGCCAGTTCATGTTGAGCATGAGATGCCAAACCGGGGTAATGGACTTTTTCAACATTCGGTTGTTGCTCCAGCCATTTCGCCAATTCGAAGGCATTGTCGCAATGCGCTTTCATTCGTAAAGCCAGCGTTTCTAATCCTGCCAAAAATACCCAAGCATTGAACGGACTCATAGTCGCACCACCGGTCCGTAAATAAGGATAAATATCTTTTTCAATAATCGATTCACTACCAACTACCGCACCACCAACACAACGGCCTTGGCCGTCAATGTATTTAGTTGTGGAATGCACAACTAAATCAGCACCAAGCGTTAATGGCTTTTGTAATACCGGCGTACAAAAAACATTATCAACCACCAACAAACAACCGTGACGATGAGCAATCTCAGCTATCGCAGCAATGTCACCGATTTCAATTAAGGGATTAGACGGTGTTTCTAAAAACAGAAAACGGGTATTGGGTTTTATCGCCGCTTCCCAAGCAGCCAAATCAGTCAGATTGACAAAATCAGTGGTAACGCCAAATTTGCCAAAGTAAGTTTGGAACGTTAATAAGGTGTTACCAAACACACTGCGCGAACAAACTACATGATCGCCCGACTTTAATAAAGCCATACCGACCGCCATAATCGCCGCCATACCAGAAGCAAAAGCCAAGCAACGCTCGCCCTGCTCCATTAACGCTAAACGCTCTTGGAAGGCGGTGACGGTTGGATTGGTAAACCGCGAATAAATATTGCCCGGCTGTTTACCAGTAAAACGCAAAGACGCTTGTTCTGCACTCTCGAACACATAGCTGGACGTAGCAAAAATCGGAATGCTATGTTCATCTTCTGGCGTGCGTTTATGCCCAACTCTTATGGCTTGGGTTTCTATCGCATAATCATGCCAATCTAAATCTTCACTCATGTCAGCTCCGTTTTTTATGCGCCTTGGGCTTCAATCAAATCGGTATCCACTTTACGTTGCTCTTGAGCACCATCATTCCGCAATGCTTCAATTCTCGCCAAATAAGCATCATCAATATCGCCAGTAATATATTCGTGAGTAAAACACGAAGTATCAAAATGACTAATGTTATGGTTACCCGTGCTGACAGCATCAATTAAATCGGCAATTTCCTGATAAATCAGTTTGTCGGCACCAATCGCCTCACAAACTTCTTGCTCAGTTCTACCATGAGCAATCAATTCATGGGCTGCTGGCATATCAATGCCGTAAACATTAGGGTAACGCACAGGTGGCGCAGCCGAAGCGAAATAAACCTTTTTCGCACCCGCATCTCTAGCCATTTGGATAATTTGCTCAGAAGTCGTGCCACGCACAACCGAATCATCAACCAGTAAAACGTTTTTATCTTTAAATTCTAATGAAATCGCATTGAGCTTTTGCTTAACCGATTTTTTGCGCATTTTTTGACCAGGCATAATAAAAGTCCGGCCAATATAGCGATTTTTCATAAAGCCTTCGCGGAATTTGACCCCCAATTCGTGCGCCATTTGTGAGGCTGCGGTGCGGCTGGTATCAGGAATCGGAATCACGACATCAATATCGTGATCAGGCCATTCGCGACGGATTTTATCAGCGAGTTTTTTACCCATCCGCATCCGTGCTTTATAAACTGAAATATTGTCGATAATTGAGTCTGGACGAGCAAAATAAACGTATTCAAAAATACAAGGGCAATGATCGATTTGCTCAGCACATTGTTTAGTGTGCAGTGTGCCGTTAGCTTCGATGAAGACCGCTTCACCCGGTGCAATATCGCGAATTAATTGAAAATCTAACACGTCTAAAGCAACACTTTCAGAAGCCATCATATAATCGGTTGTACCTTCTTCAGTTTTGCGTTCGCCATAAACAATTGGGCGAATCCCGTGCGGATCTCTAAAGCCTAAAATCCCGAAACCGGCAATCATAATCACCACAGCATAAGCACCACGACAGCGTTTATGCACAGCGGTTACCGCTTGAAACACATCATCGACAGTCAGCGTTAAGCGCCCGGCTTGTTGTAATTCATGAGCAAATACATTCAGTAATACTTCAGAATCAGAATCAGTATTGATGTGACGTTGGTCATCTTCAAAAACCTGAATTTTCAGTTCATCCGTGTTTGTGAGGTTACCGTTATGCGCCAAAGTTAACCCAAATGGCGAATTGACATAAAACGGTTGGGCTTCGGCAGAACTGGTGCAACCGGCGGTTGGATAACGAACATGAGCAATTCCCATATTACCTTTTAATTTCAGCATTTGACTATTTGAAAACACATCACGTGCCAAACCGTTATCTTTACGTAAATGTAACCGTGAACCTTCACAGGTCACAATACCGGCAGCGTCCTGGCCTCGATGTTGAAGCACTGTCAAAGCATCATAAAGATCCTGATTGACATTTTGATTGGACACAATCGCAGCAATACCACACATAACAGACTCAAAAAATTAACGAAAATTGATATAACCCGCCAGATTAGACGGGATGTATTCTTTTAGCCAAATAGCTAAAGATTGAAACGGTGGAATCAATAACGATTGTTTCCACCAAGGATCTTCTGGAATCGCACTTAACCCTGACAAAAAAATCAGAATAAGCACCAACACACTACCTTTAATAAAACCAAAGCAAAAACCGAATCCTCTATTTAGCAAACCAAGACCGGATTTATAAATCAATTCACTGAGTAAAAAATTAATCAGTGCCGCAAACAGCAAAGTTACAGCCACTAAAACGCCAAAAGCTGAGGCGACTCTGTTGGTTGGATTAACAATGGTATTTTGCAATAAAAACGCCACTTCAGCGTTATATTGCAAGCCAATCACAATCGCCAATAACCAGGAACCTAAAGCAAATAACTCTCTAAGCAAGCCACGAAAAAAGCCTAGTAAAGCCGGTACACCCAGCAAAACAGCTATCACATAATCGACCCAAATCCAGTTAGCCGTTTCTAAAAAAGCTTGCATCGTATGCTCTTAGCGTAGCTGGCTATAGCAATTACTCTTCAGTTGCAACGAAGGTATTAACATTAATTTGAGTCAGCTTGTTCTTAACCGCTTGGGCTTTAGCTTTATCTAACATTGGCCCGATTCTCACTTTATACACTAGGCCTTTTTCACCATTAGCTTCCTTAATGGTGGCGGCAAACCCCTGTTGTTTAAGACTTTCTTGCAAGGCAGTGGCATTGGCTTTTTGTGAAAAACTGCCCGCATTCAAATACCAGCGAGTAGCGGGCTCATTGCCTAAATTAGGTTTGCTGGGTGTTGTCCCGACTGCTGGTGTCGTCATCACTGGCACAGGCTTAGTTGTTGGATTAGCTGGTGGTACCACATTCGCTGGCTGCTTACTAGGCTTAGTGACGACTGGTTTCAACTCCGCATCTTCTGGTAATCCACCATCAGGATCAACTTGAGCCATTTCTGGCTCCGGCTCGATTACCTTTACTGGCCGCTGATTCGTCGTCGGAGTATCGCCAAGCACTTTTGCTGGGCGAACCGGCTGAATAACCTCAGGTTCGCCTTCGTTAAAAGCATTACTTTGGGTTGGTTTTGGCGATTTTTCAACCGGAATCACCGTGGCTACATCTTCCGCTTTTTCAGGCAGCGGCATAATCTCAACTTCTTGAGCCTTCGTTGGAATTGCCGGTATCTGTAATTCATTCACATTTTTACCGGTTTCATCGACAGCATCATCGAATAACATTGGCACAAAAATCGCTGCCAATGCGGTAATCACAAATGCACCTATTAAACGTTGCTTCAATTCCTGATCCACTTCCATCACCTCTAGGTAAATTTGGCTAAATATTCAGACACTAGAAAAAAGGAGCCAAACACTAAAATTAAATCACCCACTTGGGCTTTATTTTGCGCGGCTTTAAACGCAGCGGCACAATCACCATAACCGCTATACACATTAGTTATATTATGCTGTTGAAAATACTCGATTAATAATTCTTGGCTGGCGGCACGAGGATTAAGTAATGGCGCTAAATACCAATTTGCTACATAAGGCTTCATCATCGCAATCACAGTTGCAATATCTTTATCTTTCATCATTGCAAAAACAGCGTGAATTTTGACCGTTGCAAAATTCTCTCGCAAGTGCTCAATTAAAGTTTGTACGGCTTGCGGGTTGTGGCCTACATCTAATAATATCGATGGCGATCCAGAAATAAATTGAAAACGTCCTTTTAATTGGGCATTTTGCAACCCTTGTGCTATCGTCTCAAAAGCTACCGGCAATACCGATTGCAAACAACTTACAGCCATTAAAACAGCAGCCGCATTTCTATATTGGTGCTCACCTTTAAACACCGGCAAAGGTAAATTATACAAATTATTATTGCCATTAAACCAATCCCAAGTTAGAAAATCTTTGGCGTACTGATAATCTAGACCCAATTGGAATAAGTTAGCTTGCTTTTGTTCAGCTACTTGAATCAACCCCTGTTGAGCAGGCTGATCGCCAAAAATTGCCGGCTTACCTGTACGGAAAATACCCGCTTTTTCTTTTGCAATTGCTTCTTCGGTGTGACCAAGCCATTCGACATGATCCAATGCAATCGTCGTCACTAAAGCAACATCAGGATCAATAATGTTCACGGCATCTAATCGACCGCCTAAACCAACTTCAAGCAGCTGAATATCGAGATTGGCATCAGAGAAAATATCCAGCCCTGCTAAAGTACTAAATTCAAAATAGCTAAGGCTGGTTTCACCACGCAACTTATCAATTCGTTCAAAAGACTGGCATATCGTTTCATCATCAACCGGTTGACCATTAATCCGAATCCGTTCGTTATAGCGCAAGATATGCGGTGAAGTGTAAGCCCCTACCCGATAACCTTGCGCTAAATAAATCGCTTCTAAATAAGCAACACAGGAGCCTTTTCCATTAGTTCCTGCAACCGTAATGGTGGTGATTTTAGGTCTACCTTGATTTAACTGCTGATAAACCTCGGCTACCCGTTCAAGTCCCAAATCAATCGGCCTGGGATGCAATTGCTCTTGCCAATTTAACCAAGCTGCTAGCGATTCAAAACGCGCCATTGTGCCTTATTTAGTTTGAGTCTTCTGATGAGCTATCTAAAACAACTTCTTGCTCTGGTTGAGCAATAACAGTTTGTACTTTTTGAAAATAAGTTTTTTCTGGATGCAGAATTGACAAAATACTCGCAATTTTTTCGCGCATTTGACGACGATCAATAATCATGTCAATCGCACCATGTTCCTGCAAAAACTCACTGCGTTGAAAGCCTTCTGGCAATTTCTCACGGACAGTTTGCTCAATAACCCGAGGGCCGGCAAAACCAATCAAAGCATTTGGTTCGGCAACATTAATGTCACCTAACATGGCCAAACTAGCTGAAACCCCCCCCATAGTTGGGTCGGTCATAAAGGAAATATAAGGAATACCTGCACTGGCTAACTTGGTTAATGCAGCACTGGTTTTGCTCATTTGAAACAGGGAATACAAGGATTCTTGCATCCTTGCACCACCACTAGCAGTAAAGACGATAAATGGCGCATTTAAGCTTAAGCTTTCATTAACACCACGCACAAAACGTTCGCCAACTACTGACCCCATTGATCCGCCCATAAAACTGAAATCAAAAGCTGCGGCTACGATCTCACGACCATATAAAGTACCTTTGATTACCACCAAAGCATCGTTTTCGTTACTTTGTTTTTGCGCTTGGCTAATACGATCCTTATAACGTTTACTGTCTTTAAACTTTAAAGGGTCGCTTGGTTTAAGGCCTACACCAATTTCTTGTCTACCATTTTCATCCAAAAACAAATCCAAACGAGTTCTAGCAGTAATTCTCAAATGATGATCACATTTTGGACAGACATTACTGTTTTTAATCAATTCTGCATTAAACAATATCGCATCACAACTAGGACATTTATTCCATAGCCCTTGTGGTACCGAATTACGTTTTTCGGCACTATCTGTTCTGATAATTGACGGGACTAATTTTTCAAACCAACTCATTCGTTGTCTACTCCGCTTTATAAAGCTTAACTATCCATTGCTTCGCGCATGGATTTTAACAAGGCAATAATTTCTGATTTTGCCTGCTCAGGATTATCAAGATTAGCTTCAATTTTGCTGATTAAAGCACTGCCAACGACAACGCCATCAGCAATATTCGCAACTGTTTTTGCTGTTTCAGCATCTTTTACACCAAAACCAACACCAACCGGTATATTGGTGTTTTCACGGATTAACTGCAATTTTTGTTCAACATCAGCCGTATCAATATGACCTGCGCCTGTCACACCTTTTAAAGAAACATAGTACAAATAGCCACTGCCATAAGTATCCATTTTCTGAATTCTTTCTGCGGTGGTGTTAGGCGCTAACAAAAAGATTTGATCAATACCGCGGTCACGTAACAAATCAACGCATTCTTTGGATTCTTCTGGTGGTAAATCAACGGTTAAGACACCGTCAACATCAGCACGTTGCGCTGCATTGGCAAAATCCTCATAGCCCATCATTTCAATTGGATTCAAATAACCCATTAAAACTAAAGGTGTAGTCTGATCAGTTTTTCTGAACTCCATCGCCATAGTTAGTACTTTTCTCAAACCGGTGCGATGAGTTAAAGCCCGCTCACTGGCACGTTGAATCACTGGGCCATCAGCCATAGGATCAGAAAAAGGCACCCCTAATTCAATCACATCAGCACCCGCTGCAACCATTTCATGCAACAACGGCACAGTAAATTGTGGATACGGATCCCCAGCAGTAATAAAAGGAATTAAAGCTTTACGACCAGAGGCTTTTAACTCGGCAAATTTAGCGGCTAAGCGACTCATAGACTTAAACCCTCACGTTGCATAATGGTGTGCATATCTTTGTCGCCGCGTCCTGATAAGTTGACGATAATAATTTGATCTTTGCGCATGGTTGGCGCTAATTTCATGGCATAAGCCATTGCATGACTGGATTCTAAAGCAGGAATAATGCCTTCCATTTTGGTTAAGGCATGAAAACCTTGCATCGATTCATCATCAGTAATACTGACATACTGAGCTCGACCGGTATCTTTCAACCAAGCATGTTCCGGACCAACACCGGGATAATCTAAACCAGCAGAAATCGAATGGGTTTCGATGATTTCACCATCATCGTCGGCCATCAAATAAGTTCTGTTGCCATGCAATACACCTGGACGTCCGGCTGATAACGGCGCAGAGTGACGACCGGTTTCGATACCATCACCCGCTGCTTCAACGCCATACATAGCAACAGATTGATCTTCAATAAACGGATAGAACAAGCCAATCGCATTCGAACCTCCGCCAACACAAGCGACTAAAGCATCAGGCAATTTGCCAGCTTGATCTAAACATTGTTGTCTGGCTTCGCGACCAATCACTGCTTGAAAATCACGCACCATCGCAGGATAAGGATGGGGACCAGCGACAGTACCGATAATGTAGAAAGTATTGTCGATATTGGTTACCCAATCGCGCAATGCCTCATTTAAAGCATCTTTTAAGGTTTTAGAACCTGACTCAACCGGCACTACCGTTGCACCTAGCAACTTCATCCGATAAACGTTCAATGCTTGACGAGCAACATCAACCGCGCCCATGTAAACCACACATTCCAAACCTAATCTGGCCGCAACCGTCGCTGTTGCCACGCCATGTTGACCGGCGCCAGTCTCAGCAATAATGCGGGTTTTACCCATACGCTTAGCTAATAAAGCCTGACCGACGGTGTTGTTAACTTTATGGGCACCGGTGTGATTTAAGTCTTCGCGCTTCAAATAAATCTGCGCACCGCCTAATTCACGGCTCCAGCGCTCAGCATGATAAAGCGGCGAAGGGCGGCCAACGTAATGCTGTAAATCCGCATCGAGTTCAGCGATAAACTCAGGATCATGCATGTAACGTTGATAAGCTTCGTTTAATTCTGTAATGGCAGGCATTAAGGTTTCTGCCACAAAAATACCACCATAAGGTCCGAAATGACCTCGTTCGTCTGGCATATCGTATTTGTCAGTCATAGTTCTCTGTCGCTTGATTAGTTATTCTTATAAAGGCAGCCATTTTCGCTGCATCCTTAACGCCTTTGCCAGCTTCAACACCACTGCTGACATCTAATGCATAGGGTTTCACTTGCCGAACTGCTTGCGCTGCATTGTCAGGCGTTAATCCACCAGCCAATATAATCGGTAATTGACAGTTTTGTGGAATTAATTCCCAGTCAAACCTGCTACCGCTACCGCCTTGTATATTGGGATGATACGCGTCCAACAACAAAGCCGAGGCATCATGAAAATCATGTGCTAACTCGACCACATTAGTTTCCGGCTTCATCCGTAGAGCCTTGATATAAGGCTTGCTATACGAACGACATTCATCCGATTGCTCATCACCATGAAACTGCAAGCAATCAATCGGCACCCGCTGTAACACTTGCTCAATGAATGCTTTCTCAGCATCCACAAACAAAGCTACCACACTCACAAAAGCCGGCAAGGCTTTAGCAATTTTTGCTGCGGTTTCAATGCTTACATGGCGTGGGCTAGGCGGATAAAACACCAAACCAATCGCATCAACCCCCAAATATGCCGCTTCAAGTGCATCATCAACCTGAGTAAAGCCGCAAATTTTAACGCGGGTACGCATTGTTTAGTCCCGTAAAAAAAGTCGCGTAGGATACCACAGCATGCTCAAATAATTTCCTGACAATCAATCGGCATGCGCTTGATCAGCTTCGTCATGATTATGATCATGCTCATGTGCGGCATTGATTTCGGTTTGTTCAGCAGCCACAGCTTCGACGGCAACCCCGTATTTATAAACCATTAATCCACCTAAATCAGCGGCAAACAGAATAAAAATCGACAATAAACCCGCTAAAAACAAAAAGACAACATTTACCGCCCCCTGCAAAGCCGATTTAGCAAAAAACCGCCAAATTGATAGACCACTTGCCAAACTAAATATCGTGATACCTAAATGTTCATGCGTTTCCATAATCTCATGGACATTTTCGCCATGCGGAATTGATGAGGCCGCCATTAAACCCGTTGCAATGGTAATCCCAGCAAAAACAGTACCTAAATATAAAAACCAATCGGCAACTTTACGTAATCCAACGTTTTTAATCAGCGTTGCCAACAAGTCGATCACAAAAAACAGTGTTAGCAAAACAATCGGAAAATGCACAAAGAGTGGATGCAGATTTTGCAATGCCGCCACGCCAGGCAATATTTCTAGCGATGCTTGTTTAGGTGACAAACTGGCCAAATGCTCGACCCTAGTCAAAAAATGTCCCAATAGGTCGATGATACCGATAATGGCATCACCGCCCCCATGAACCGAAAACAATAGGTTTCCACCTAAATCCAATAGCATATTTCTCCCCGAATAATGTCTGTAAATTTATTGAATAGCTAAATTAGTGGCCGTATTTAATGCTTCGCTATGGGTTTCTAAAAACTCACTACCGCGTTGGCGAATAAAAATGGCATTGATTTTTTCGGCATTAGCCAACTTAATACCGTCTTGTTGGCCCAAACACATTAAAGCGGTTGACCAAGCATCAGCTACGGTTGGGTTTTCATGTAGTACTGTGACCGCAACCAAATCATGAGTCACCGGCTTACCAGTACGAGCATCTAAAATATGACTATAACGCTGCCCATTTTGTTCATAGTAATGACGATAAGTACCTGAAGCCATCACCGACATCGGTGCGTCTTTCGGCATAGAGACCACTTTATGTATTTTACGTTCGCCAGGTAGTGGCTTTTCTACCGCCACCCGCCACGCCAAACCATCGGGCTTGTGGCCGTTGGTTTTTAATTCGCCACCAATTTCAACTAGATAGTTAGTAATGCCATGTTGCTCTAATACTTCACTGACTTTACCAACCGTATAACCCTGCCCTACTGCCGATAAATCAACCCTGACATCAGCTTGGGTTTTCTGCAAATGACTGTCATCGACTATTTCAATTTTATTCATGCCGACTTGCGCCAAGGCTTGTTGTAAAGCCTCGTTGCTAGGAATGGTTAATGCTTCGCCTTTGAAGCCCCATAACTCAAACAATGGTTTAACGGTTAAGTCAAAACATCCATTAGTTGATTGATGAACAGATTGTGCCAAGCGCACTAAGCCAATAATTTCACTGCCAACTTCTTGGCTTTTTATGGACTGATTAGCATTAAATGTTTCTATCACTGAATCGGGGCGATAATTAGATAAATTTTTATCTATATCCTCGAAAGTGGTTTTAATTGCTGTCTCAATCGCCTGATTATCAACCGCTTGATTTGACCAGAAAGTAACATGATAGGTCGTACCTTGAGCCATCCCTTCCAATTTTTGCGTTTGCGGTTGGGTGGGCGCACAGCCCATCAAAAAACCACAAAATAGCATAACCGCCTTAACCCGCATTATTTAACTCCAAAATTCTGTTCATCAATTTTCTTAACCAAAAGCTTTAAGCATGTTTCATAATCCGTGCTTTATCCCGTTGCCAATCTTTATCTTTAGCAGTTGCGCGTTTATCATGTAACTTCTTACCTTTTGCCAAACCGATTTTAAGTTTAGCTCTGCCTTTAACCCAATACATAGATAGTGGGATTAAAGTAAAACCTTTTCGTTCAACCGAACCAATCAATTTGCTCAATTCACGTCGATGCAACAATAGTTTTTTACGGCGCACCGCATCGGGATTAACGTGGGTCGACGCGGATAGCAATGCTGAGATATGAGCGCCACACAACCAAGCTTCACCGCGCCGAAGCTCTACATAACTTTCTTTTAATTGAATACGCCCATCACGCAAACTCTTCACTTCCCAGCCTTCCAAGACCAGGCCAGCTTCAAATTGTTCTTCGATGAAATATTCGTGAGTTGCCTGCCGATTAACCGCAATTGTGTTATCGCCTGCTTTGTTGCCTTTACTGGATTTTTTGGCTGCCATGAGGTCTTGAAGATTTTTTAGACTGACTGAAAACGTGATTTTTGATATTTTACCCGTACACCCACTAAAT
>JBEGMT010000020.1:0-5248 GCA_041182925.1 Pseudomonadota bacterium
GTGAAAACCTTGCGTGCTGATTTAGAACGCATTTTGGCTGCGCCACGCGCTGAATGGCAAACGCCAGTCTTGCGTGAGCTATGTAATGCTTTGCTGGAGGGGGCGAAATATCGTCGGCGTAGTGAAGCCCATGAGCGGTTATGGTTGAGTTTGGTCGGATTTTGTTTACGCCCCGGTTTTGGTTATCCCTTGGATGATTGGCGAATAGAGCAGTTGTGGAAGCTATATTCTGAAGGTTTGCAGTTTGTGAATGAAAAGCAAAATTGGGCTGAATGGTGGACCTTGTGGCGGCGAGTAGCCGGTGGTTTAGATGGTGATGCACAGCAACGTATTTTTAACGATATTGCTAAATTCATTAACCCCGCCGCAGCAAGACAAGCGGGCGTGGCTAAGCAATCGTTAATTCGTGGCTATGAGGATATGGTGCGGTTAGCGGCAGCTTTAGAGCGATTGGCAGTGTCGGATAAAGTACAGTTGGGCGAATGGTTGTTGAAACGGCTTGAGAAAGCCGGAGAGTCTGAGCAAAGTTGGTGGGCTTTGGGGCGGATTGGTTCGCGGATTTTGTTTCATGGGCATAACCATGATGTGATTGCGCCGCAGACGATTACGCCTTGGTTTGCACTGTTGTTGAAAATTGATTGGAAAAAGCAGCCGCAAGCTGCGTTTGCGGCTACTTTGTTGGCGCGGCGTTGTGAAGATCGGGTTCGGGATATTGATGAGGCTTTGCGTTTAAAAGTATTGGATAAGCTAAAGCAAGCGAGAGCACCAGTATCTTGGCAGGCGATGGTGGCTGAGTTTCAAGAATTGGATGCTCAGCAAGAAAAACAAGTGTTTGGCGAGGCTTTGCCGCCAGGCTTAAAGTTAATCGCTTAAGTTCTGTTCAAAATCAATTCTAAAACCAGTTTGCTACCAAAGTAAGCAAGTAATAACAGGACAAAGCCGATTAAAGTCCATTGTATCGCCGCACTACCACGCCAACCGTAGCGCAGGCGACCTAATAGTAAGCCGGAAAAAATAAGCCAAGCGATGATCGATAGTACGGTTTTGTGGACTAAGTGTTGAGCAAATAAATCTTCAATAAATAAAAAGCCACTGCCTAAGGCGACGGTTAAAAACACTAAGCCAGCGCCTATCATTTGAAACAATAAGGTTTCCATTGCTTGCAAAGGCGGTAAGGCTAAAATCAGGCGTTTAGGATGGTGGCTGCGAAGTTGTTGGTCTTGTATGGCGAGTAAAATCGCTTGTAAAGCGGCGATATTGAGTAGACTGAAAGCTATGATTGAGGTTAAGACATGGATGCTCATTTGCCAGCTGTGGCTTGCCAATAAACGTGCTTGTTCGGGAAAAAGCAAATCCAAGCTTATTAAGAACGCGGCTAATGGGAAGATGGCGATACCTAGTTTTTCGACCGGTTTATCCAGTGCTGCAAATAAAAGCAGTAAAGCGATAAACAGGCTGACTAAGGCGGCGGCATTAAAAAAACTGAAATTGAAGTCAGTGTATTGTTGAAAAATCAATGCCATATACAGGCTGTGAAAACCAGCGCTTAGCCAGCCAATTTGCATTGCGCGTCGGTGGTGATTGTTTTGCTTGAGTAGTTGTTTAATCATTAATCCTGCCGCGCTAATATAGCTCGAGATAGCAAGGAGTCCGACGAGTAAGGTGTTCATGTTTGGAATAATCAAAAGGCGTTGTGATTGGCTTATGTTAAACTAAGGCAACCGATTGTTCTAACCTCTTTGTGTTAGCGCTTATCAGCCTCAATCATAGAAAAAATAAAGAAGCAGATATGTTCGATAATTTAACAGACCGCCTGAGCGGAACCCTAAAAAAACTAAAAGGCCAAGGTCGTTTAACCGAGGCTAATATCCAGGAAACTTTGCGTGAAGTACGAATGGCTTTGTTAGAGGCCGACGTTGCTTTGCCGGTAGTGACTGATTTTATTGCGCAGGTTTCTGAGCGTGCATTAGGACAAGAAGTCCAATCTAGCTTATCGCCTGGTCAAGCATTGGTGAAGATTGTGCAGGGCGAGTTAGTTCGGGTTATGGGCTCTGCCAATGAAGAGTTAAATCTTCGCACTAATCCGCCGGCGATTGTCTTGATGGCGGGTCTGCAAGGTGCTGGTAAAACCACTACTGTGGCTAAATTAGGTCGCCATCTTAAAGAAAAGAAAAAGAAAAAAGTCGGCGTGGTCAGTGTTGACGTTTATCGTCCTGCGGCGATCAAACAGTTGGAAACTTTGGCTAATGATGTTGGATTAAAGTTTTTTGAGAGTGATGTTTCTGAAAATCCGGTTGATATTGTCAATCGTGCGGTTGAGGCAGCTAAACGTCAGTTTATTGATGTTTTGATTGTGGATACAGCCGGTCGCTTGCATGTTGATGACGAAATGATGACCGAAATTAAAGCCTTGCATGCGGCTATCAAGCCAATAGAGACTTTGTTTGTCGTTGATAGTATGACCGGGCAAGATGCGGCAAATACTGCAAAAGCTTTCCATGATGCTTTGCCTTTAACGGGTGTGGTATTAACCAAAGCCGATGGTGATGCGCGTGGTGGTGCAGCATTATCGATTCGTCATATCACTGGTAAGCCGATTAAGTTTATTGGTGTTGGTGAAAAAACCGATGCTTTAGAGCCATTCCATCCTGATCGTGTGGCTTCTCGTATTTTGGGTATGGGCGATGTTTTATCGCTTATCGAAGATATTGAGCAAAAAGTTGATAAGAAAAAAGCTGAAAAATTAGCGAAGAAAATCCAAAAAGGTAAATCTTTTGATCTGAATGATTTAAAAGAACAGTTGGAACAAATGCAAAGCATGGGTGGTATCAGTGCTATGATGGATAAGTTGCCGGGAATGGGTGGTATTTCAAAAAGCGTTAAAGAAAAAGTCAATGATCGGGATTTAATTCGTCAAATTGCGGTGATTAACTCAATGACGCCTCAAGAAAGACGTTTTCCTGATTTGATTAAGGGTAATCGCAAACAGCGTATTGCTGCAGGTTGTGGTCAAGATATTCAAGCAGTTAACCGTATTTTGAAGCAGCATCAGATGATGGAAAAAATGATGAAAAAATTCACCGCTGGTAATGTTGCTAATATGATGCGTGGGCTGAAAAGTAATATGCGCGGTATGCGAGTGTAATTTTTTCCTTCACTTATGAGAAAAAATGCGTAGAATAGTCAGATTAAATTTAGATTAAATGTTTTATAAGGTATTCAAATGGTAAGCATTCGTTTGTCCAGAGGCGGCGCAAAAAATCGTCCTTTTTATCATGTTGTAGTTACTGACAGCAGAAATAGTCGTGATGGTCGCTACATTGAGCGCGTTGGTTTCTTTAACCCTCTAGCGCGTGGCGCAGAGCAAAGACTGGTTTTGGATAGCGAACGCGTCCAATACTGGAAAAGCAATGGTGCTCAACCGACTGATCGTGTTGCTAAACTAATCAAAGACGCTAGCAAATCTGTAGCTGCATAACCAACTTGGCTATCGATGATTACATAAGCGCTGGAGAAATTTCCGGCGTTTTTGGCGTAAAGGGTGGGGTAAAAATTTTTTCTTTTACTCAGCCTCGTGAAAATATTTTGCGATATTCGCCGTGGTTGTTGCAGAAGAATAACCAAGTCAAAGAGTTGAAGGTTGTTGGTGGACAGCGACAGGGTAATCTTGTTGTTGCTGAACTTGAGGGTATTAGTGATCGAGATCAGGCGTTTGCTTTGATTGGTTCAGCTATTTCAATTAGACGGAATCAGTTGCCAAAACCAAAAGCTGATGAATATTATTGGATTGATTTGGTTGGTCTTGAGGTTGAAACCAATTTAGGTGTCAAGCTAGGTAAAGTTGATCACTTGCTGGAAACTGGGGCTAATGACGTATTAGTGGTAGTTGACGGTGAAGTAGAGCGATTGATTCCTTTTCTGCAGCCACAAACGGTACTAAAAGTAGACTTGGCTAATCAGTTGATAATTGTTGATTGGGATCCTGATTTCTAGTTTTGACGATGCGTTTTGATGTTGTCAGTCTTTTTCCAGAAATGGTGCTTGATGGTGCTAGTTACGGTGTAACGGGTAAAGCGATAGATCAAGGTATTGTTAATTTATCAGTGTGGAATCCTCGAGATTACACGCATGATAAGCATCGTACAGTCGATGATCGTCCTTATGGCGGTGGTCCTGGAATGGTGATGAAATATCAGCCTTTGCTTGATGCGGTTAATCAAGCTAAGCAACAGAATCAGACAGGGTCTTCTCGGGTTATTTGTTTAAGTCCGCAGGGTAAGTTAATTTCCCAGAAACTATTGCAAGAAGCCAGTCAGTCTGAACAGTTGATTTTAATTGCCGGTCGCTACGAAGGTATTGATGAGCGCTTTATCGAGAATGTTTGCGATGAAGAATGGTCTTTAGGTGATTATGTTATTAGCGGTGGTGAGTTGGCTGCATTAATTATTATCGATGCAGTAACAAGGTTAATCCCCGGTGTTCTTGGTGATGAGGATTCGGCAAAACAAGATTCGCATTACGATGGCTTATTAGATTGCCCTCACTATACTCGGCCAGAGCAAGCTGAATTTGGCACAGTGCCAGAAGTGTTATTAGGTGGGAATCATGCGGAAATTAAGCGTTGGCGGATGAAGCAATCCTTAGGTCGAACGTGGTTAAGGCGACCAGATTTGCTAGAAAAAATACAATTAACTGCAGAGCAAGATGCTTTGCTTAGAAAATTTAAAACAGAAGTGATCAATTAGGGTGTGGTAATGAGTAAAATTATTCAAGAATTGGAAGCAGCGCAGCTAAAACAAGATGTACCAAGTTTTGGTCCTGGTGATACTGTTGTTGTTCAAGTGCGTGTTGTTGAGGGCACAAAAGAACGTTTACAGGCCTTCGAAGGTGTTGTTATTGCAAAACGTAACCGTGGCTTAAATTCTGCGTTTACCGTTAGAAAAATTTCACACGGTGTTGGTGTTGAGCGTGTTTTCCAAACGCATAGCCCAGCTATCGGCGGTATTGAAGTTAAGCGTCGTGGTGATGTTCGTCGCGCGAAACTGTATTACTTGCGTGATTTGACAGGTAAAGCAGCACGTATTAAAGAAAAACTTTCTTAATAAGTGTTATTTGGTTTGTTGTGATAACAAACTAGAGTAAAAAAGGCGGCTTTTAGCTGCCTTTTTTTTGGTCAATAGAAAACAGGGTTATGGCGTGGCTGGATCGACAAAAACTATTGATGGTTTCTTGAATGCGCTTTGGCTTG
>JBEGMT010000021.1:0-6813 GCA_041182925.1 Pseudomonadota bacterium
TTGGTGTTCTTTCAGGTATCGGCGGCTGGGCTGGTATTGGTATCGCAGCGGGTCTTGACGATGGCTCTTCATCAACCAACTCAGAAGGTTTGGGTGCGGTTGGTGCATACAGAAGCTTAAGCTCTTACACCAAATTGGGCGGTACATTGACTGTATTCGCTTTGCCTAACTAATTTCTAAGTCATTAGATTTAAGTAAAGCAAGCCTTGGTCGAGCAATCGGCCAAGGCTTTTTTATGTATAGTCACTAGCTAAAAAGGAATCTGCGATGAAAACACCTTCGACTGCTTCAAAATTATTATTACTAGCAAGCATTGCCACCTTCAGCGCTAACAACTACGCCGAAGACAAATTTAAAGTCTGCGCTGATCCAACCAATCCCCCCTACTCCACCAAAGAACAAACTGGCTACGAAAATAAAATCGCCGCTTTGCTGGCTGAACAATTAGGCCAATCGGTTGAATACACTTGGTTACCGGATCGAATTGGTTTCATTCGCAATACATTAAAAGCCGAAAACGATAATGGTCAAGGCTTTAAATGCGACGTAGTAATGGGAGTACCGGTCGGTTTTGAATTGGCCGATACCACGAAGGCTTATCTGCACTCGACGTACGTTTTATTAATCGCCAAAGGTCGCGGTTGGGATGACATCAAAAACGCCAGCCAACTTACAAACCTAGATCCTCAAAAACAAGAAAAACTGAAAATAGCCATGTTTGATCGTGGCCCAGGTACCGCTTGGTTGCAACAAAACGGCTTACTTGAACAAGGTGTACCCTACCAAAGCATGACCGGTGACAGCGAACATAATGTCGCCATGCAAATCGAAAACGACTTACGCTCTGGCAAAATAGATATGGTAATTTTGTGGGGGCCAATGGCGGCTTATGTGCAAACGCAAGATAAAAAAGACAGTTATATCGCCATTCCTATGCAATCGACAGCCGATATAAAATTTGATTTCTCAATCGCGATGGGCGTTCGCCAAAGCGATGGCAAGCGCAAACAGCAATTAAACGATTTGATCGATAAAAACAAAGACAAAATTGCAGCGATTATTGCCAGCTACAAGATTCCACAATTACCTATTCCTGTAGCGCCAGCTAAACAGGATGATGACTAAACCAAAAAGGGGCGTGTAATACGCCCCTTTTCAATTCTGGCTATTGACACAAAAAATAGACAAAGTAACTTCAGACCTTAAAGTCGATTTAATCAAATAAACCGAGGGATCACTCGTCGCACAAGCGACTATGATAGCTACCTTGGTAAAACTACTTTAAACCACAGCCCTGCCAAACACTTTCACTTTATGTGCAATAAACCCAGCCATTTCCGGTGTCAGTTGTGACCAGTTAAATGACCAACGCCAATTACCTTCCACAGTCCCTGGCGTATTCATTCGATCTGCCGAGCCTAATCGCAACAAATCTTGCATGGGAATAATCGCTAGGTTAGCCACAGAAGCCATTGCCGCATGAATCAAGACATCGGGCATTGGCAAATTGGACCAGCCTAAATAATCATAAATCCCCTGCTTTTCGCTATCCGATAAACTATCAAACCAACCCAAAGTCGTATCATTATCATGAGTGCCGGTGTAAACCACGCAATTATGCGGATAGTTGCTGGGCAGATAAGGATTGCCGCTATTGCCATTAAAGGCGAATTGCAAAATTTTCATCCCAGGCAAACCGAATTCATCCCGCAAAGCTTCTACTTCATCTGTGATAATGCCCAAATCTTCGGCAATTAAAGATAAATGCGGCAAAGCAGTTTGAATTGCCTTCAATAAGGCAGCTCCTGGGGCTTTAACCCATGAACCATTAATCGCTGTTTCTTCGTTACCAGGAATCTCCCAAGCCGCTTCAAAGCCTCTGAAATGGTCGATACGCAAAATATCAAATAATTGGTATTGGCTTTCCAAACGCTCCAGCCACCATTTAAAACCGGTTTGTTGCAGATGATCCCAATCGTAATGCGGATTACCCCAACGCTGACCATTTTCCGAAAAATAATCCGGCGGCACACCAGCCACGACATCCATTTCACCGGCTTGATTTAACTTAAACACCTGCCGATTAGCCCAAACATCGGCGCTATCGTAAGCAACAAAAATCGGAATATCGCCAAACAACAATACATTTTTGCTTTGAGCATAGGCTTTAAGTTCAGCCCATTGTTTAAAGAATACGTATTGTTCAAATTTAATAGTCTCTATCGCAGTTTTCAACAAATGCCTTGACTCATTCAAAGCGGCGGTTTCGCGTTGTTTTAATCCTTCCGGCCATTGATTCCAGCTTTGATTGCCAAACAAATTATGGAGCGCAATAAATAACGCAAAATCATCTAACCATGTGGCTTTTTCAAGGCAAAATTGCTGAAAATCGGCATGATCGGCTAGTTGTGCCTGTGATTGGAAACCAAAAAAGGCTTTGCTTAACAAACAAGTTTTGGCACAGCTAGTGCTGATATGATAATCGGCACAAGCTTCTTCAGCGGCTAACCAAGCTTTTTTGACCAACCAATCAATATTAATTAAAGCAGGATTACCAGCATGAGCCGACAGGCATTGATAAGGTGAACCATCACCATGCGGCATGCCTAAAGGTAGAGTTTGCCAAACAGTAACACCAATATCATGGAGAAAATTAACAAAGTTATAAGCTTCCTGACCTAAATCGCCGCCGCCACCCAGATTAGGCAAAGAAGTAATATGCAATAGCACACCAGCACGGCGTTTATCCAAAATAGCGCTCATAATTTGCCTATATCAACAGATTAAAAGAATGGCCTTAGCCATTAAACAGCAACAGCGACGAGCAAAACTAGGCAATCCTTTGCCCTCTCGATTTACCTGACGTAATGTCTGCGTTGGCCCAACATTTCCGCTGTCACCAATACCACACCGCCTTTACTCACATAAAAACGTTTTTCATCTTCAGCTCTATCTTCACCAATAATAGTACCTTCGGGAATTTGGCAGCCTTTTTCAATGATCGCTTTGGTAATACGGCAATGTCTACCAATATCCACATCCGGCATCACCACTGAATCTTTAACGATACTGTAAGAATTGACTCGCACTTGTGAAAACAATAATGAGTGCTTTACCGTAGAACCAGAGATCACACATCCACCAGACACCATAGAATCAATCGCTTGACCACGTCTATCGTCATCATCAAAGACAAACTTTGCTGGCGGAGTTTGTGCCTGATAAGTCCAAATTGGCCAATTGTTATCGTACAAATTCAAATCAGGCTTAACCCCAATCAATTCCATATTGGCGGACCAATAAGCATCAATGGTTCCCACATCGCGCCAATAACTTTGATGGCCACTTTGTAAATCCAAGAACGGATAAGCATTAACCCGATATTTATCAATCACAGCAGGAATAATATCTTTGCCAAAGTCACGGCTAGAATTTGGCGTATCCGCATCTTTAATCAACTGTTCAAACAAAAATGCTGCGTTAAAGATGTAAATCCCCATCGAAGCTAATGCGGTATCTTCACGACCTGGCATTTTGGGCGGATTAGCAGGCTTTTCAACGAAGGCTTTGACCCGACGATTTTGATCTACATCCATCACGCCAAATTCTTTCGCATCTTCTAAAGGCACCTCGATACAGCCGATGGTCAAATCCGCTTCATTCGCTACGTGGTCAGCCAACATAGCCGAATAATCCATTTTGTAAATATGATCACCCGCTAACACCAAAATGAACTCAGGATTACGACTGCGCAAAATGTCAATGTTTTGAAAAATCGCATCAGCAGTGCCTTGATACCAAGAATGTTCATCGTGACGTTGCTGAGCAGGCATTAAATCGACATATTCGCCAAATTCACCGCGTAAAAAACCCCAGCCTTGCTGGATATGTCTGATTAAAGAATCGGCTTTGTACTGGGTCAGAATGCCAATTTTACGGATGTCAGAATTAATACAATTAGAAAGTGGAAAATCGATAATCCGAAATTTACCACCAAACGGCACCGCTGGTTTTGCCCGCCAGTCGGTCATGGCTTTCAGCCTAGAACCGCGACCACCCGCTAAAATCAGGGCAATAGTGTTACGAGTAAGATCATTAACTCGTCTTTGTTGCTTTTTTGCTTCCCCACCTGACATTCTCACATCCTTCCAATTTAGGTAATTATCGCTGCCAAAAACCAATTTCTAGCAGCTTAGTATCGACTTTCGCTTGCCGCGTAGAGTCATTATCGTTACTCTTGGGTAAAAAGTAAAAACAAGCGGTTCGACGCTGTGAATTCAAATTTTTTTATGAACTCACTGACTCTTGCCAAAAACAAACTCACTATAACTGAGGCTTTACCAAATGACCAAACCAAGCAACAAAAACCTGCTTGATTCAGACTTCATCAAAATTACTGAAGCCAAACATCACGATCCATTCAGTGTCTTAGGCCGCCATACTGAAGACGGCAAAACAGTGATTCGTACCTATTTGCCCTACGCCGAAACCGTACAAATCGATGGCGAAACAGCAGCGATGCAAAGACTGCCTGATAGTGATTTTTTTGAATACTACCCCGATCAACCGCTTGCCGAACATTATCAACTCAATTGGACTGACAAAAACGGTAAGCCACACAAAACCCATGACCCTTACAGCTTCGGTCTCATTTTGCCAGAATTTGACCGCCATTTATTTGCCGAAGGTCAACATTGGCACATTTATCAGAAATTAGGCGCACATTTACAGAAAATCAATGACATTTCTGGGGTTTATTTCGCAGTTTGGGCACCCAATGCGCAACGGATTAGCGTAATCGGCGAATTCAACCGTTGGGATGGTCGCTGCCACCCTATGCGTAATTTAGGCGGTTGCGGCATTTGGGAATTATTTATTCCTGGCCTGGCTGTTGGTTGCCTATATAAATTTGAAATTCTTAATCGCGATAGCGGCGAACTGCTGGTTAAAACCGACCCATACGGCCAGCAATTTGAGTTCCGCCCTCAAACCGCCGCCGTAGTCACCAACCCCAATCAATATCAATGGACCGATGATGCGTGGCTAAGCCACCGCCAAAAACACGACTGGTTACACAAACCAATGTCAATTTATGAAGTGCATTTAGGCTCGTGGCAACGTGATAGCCGTGGCAATTTCCTTAATTACCGTCAATTAGCCGATCAACTAATCCCTTACACGAAAAACTTAGGCTTTACCCATATCGAGCTATTACCAATCACCGAACACCCACTCGACGCTTCATGGGGTTATCAAACCACTGGCTACTTTGCCCCTACCAGCCGCCACGGTAGTCCTGATGATTTTCGTTACTTCGTCGATAGCTGCCACCAAAACGGCATTGGTGTGATTTTAGACTGGGTGCCAGCACATTTTCCCAAAGACGCTTTTGGCTTGGCACGCTTTGACGGTAGCCCACTTTACGAACACGAAGACCCACGCAAAGGTGAGCACCGCGATTGGGGTACCTTGATTTACAACTACAGCCGTAATGAAGTGAAAAACTTTTTATTGGCCAGCGCCATCTTCTGGTTACAAGAATTTCACTTAGATGGCCTACGGGTTGATGCTGTAGCTTCAATGCTGTATCTGGATTATTCTCGGGAAACAGACGACTGGCTTCCTAATATGTATGGCGGTAACGAAAATCTCGAAGCGATCGACTTCTTACGCCACCTAAACAGCGTCACCCACCAGCAGTTACCCGGCACCGTGATCATGGCCGAAGAATCGACCTCATGGCCACAAGTCACTCGCCCAACCTGGACTGGCGGCTTAGGCTTCTCGATGAAATGGAATATGGGCTGGATGCACGATATTTTGGCTTATATGCAGCAACAACCGATTCACCGCGCCTATCATCACGACCAGCTGACCTTTGGCCTGTTATATGCGTTCAGTGAAAACTTTATCCTGCCGTTCTCACATGATGAAGTGGTGCATGGCAAAGGTTCGTTGCTGAACAAAATGCCCGGTGACGAATGGCAACGCTTTGCTAATTTGCGTTTGCTTTACACCTTAATGTTTACCTATCCGGGTAAAAAACTGTTGTTTATGGGTAGCGAATTCGCCCAAGGGACTGAATGGGGCTTTAACCGCAGCCTAGACTGGTATGTGTTGCAATATCCACATCACCAAGGCGTGCAATCCTTGGTCAAAGACCTTAACCACCTCTACACCTCACAACCCGCCTTGTATCAACACGATTTTGAACATCAGGGCTTTGAATGGATTGATTGTCACGATGTCCAGCAATCAGTGATTAGCTATCGCCGCAAATCAGCAGACGAAGAATTAATTGTAATTCTTAATTTTACCCCCGTGCCGCGTCAGGGTTATCGAATTGGCGTACCCGCAGCCGGTAGCTATAGCACTATTTTCAACTCCGACTCTGAATATTACGATGGCAGCAACCTCGGTGAGGCTATCAGCGTGTCAGAGCCGATTGCCTGGATGAATCAAACCGACTCAATTACTGTGACCCTGCCGCCTTTGGCTGGCATCATCTTAAAATTGTCATCGCCATTATGAAAAAAATTCTGTTCGCCAGTAGCGAAACCCATCCCTTAATCAAAACCGGTGGCTTAGCCGATGTTGCGGGCAGCTTGCCTGCCGCTTTATCAGAATTAGGCCAAGACATTCGGATTATCATGCCGAATTACCAAGCGATTAAACACCAGCAACCCAGCCGCCAACTGGCTTCGCTGATGGTCAATAATTGCCAAGTTCAGCTATTAGAAACCGTGCTACCCGATACCAACGTCACGGTTTGGCTAGTCGATTACCCGCCATTTTTTGACTTCCCGGGCAATC
>JBEGMT010000022.1:0-3667 GCA_041182925.1 Pseudomonadota bacterium
TTCTTTTAACCGATTTGGCTGAAACCAAGTCAGTTTCAAGATTGGGGTCGATAAAGCTTGTTAGTAGGTTTTCGATAGCGGATTTGTCTAAGCTCGCCATGCAGCACTCCGTGGTGGTAAAAATAACCGAGTAAATTGGTGTGGATATAATACCACCTTAATAAATTCAGATTGCTACCTAGCGCTTATAATGTCGGCGTAGGTTAACTTAGTGCAAACACCCAAAAATGCCCCCCAAACTAAATCCCCAACAATTATCCGCTGTCAAAACCATCGATCATCCTTTGCTTGTTCTCGCTGGTGCCGGTAGCGGTAAAACCCGTGTTATTACCGAAAAAATCGCTTATTTAGTCCAAAACGGTATTCCCGCTCGCCATATTGCCGCCGTGACCTTTACTAACAAAGCCGCTCGCGAGATGAAAAATCGGGTCAGTCGCTTGTTGGACGATAAACAAAGCCGTGGCTTGACCGTTTCAACTTTCCATTCGCTCGGCTTAGACATTTTGCGCCGCGAACATAAAGCCTTGGGCTATAAATCGGCGATTACCATGTTCGACGAGCAAGACAAAATCAGTTTGTTACGGCAGTTGGTTAATCATGTCAAAGGTTGCGATGAAGATGCGGTCGAGGCTTATAGTCATCGGATTGGGCAATGGAAAAATGCTTTTGTCAGTCCCGAACAAGCTTTAGCGACAGCTGACATGCCAGAAGCAATTGCCGCCGCCATGCTGTTTCAGCAATTTAATCGCAGTTTAAAAGCCTATAACGCTGTCGATTTTGACGATTTAATTGGCTTGCCGGTGGTTTTGTTCCAGAAACATCCAGCGATTCTGGAAAAATGGCAAAACAAAATTCGTTATTTGTTGGTCGACGAATATCAAGACACCAACATTACCCAATATCAATTAGTCAAAGCCTTGGCTGGGAATTTGGGGCGCTTTACCGTGGTTGGCGACGACGATCAATCGATTTACGCTTGGCGTGGCGCGCAGCCGGAAAACTTGAGTCAGTTACAAAAAGATTTCAGCCGTTTACAAGTAATTAAGCTCGAACAAAACTACCGTTCTGCTGGCCGAATTTTAAAAGTCGCCAACCAGTTAATCGCCAATAATCCCCATGCGTTTGAAAAGAAACTGTGGAGTGATTTAGGTTTTGGCGACCCGCTACGGGTATTGAGTCACAAAAATGAAATCGCCGAAGCCAAACAAGTCGTGGCGGAGATTGTTCATCATCGTTTTAAAACCGGCGGCCAATACGGCGATTATGCGATTTTGTATCGTGGCAATCATCAGTCGCGGTTGTTTGAACGGGAATTGCGAGAAAGCAATGTGCCGTATTTCATTAGCGGCAGCACCTCGTTTTTTGCTTATTCGGAAATTAAAGACATTTTGGCTTACCTGCGTTTGGTGGTGAATCGCGATGACGATGCCGCTTTTTTACGCGTCATCAACACCCCGCGCCGCGAAATCGGCCCCAGCACGTTAGAAAAACTCGGTGCCTACGCCAATGAACGCCATATCAGCTTGTTCGCCGCCAGCACCGAATTTGGCTTGCAACAGCGGATTTCCGAAAAATCCCAACAGCGACTCAGTAAGTTTTGCGATTTTTTGAATCAAACCGCGAGCAAAATTGAAAGCGGTGATAGTTTTGCGGCAATTGAAAAAATGGTGGATGAAATTCATTACCCGCAATGGCTAAACGAAAACAGCAAAACTCAAGCGGCGGCTGAACGTAAGCTGAAAAACGTCTATGAATTAATCGAATGGCTACAGCGAATTGCGGGCAATGAACAAGGCGAAGAAAAAACGCTGTCAGAAGTGATTGCCAAGGTAATGTTGCTGGACATTCTCGACCGCAATCAAGAGCAAGAAGCCGGTGACCAAGTCAGTTTAATGACGCTACATGCTGCCAAGGGTTTGGAATTTCCGCATGTATTTTTAATCGGCATGGAAGAAAACCTACTGCCCCATCAAAACAGCATCGAAACCGACAATATCGAAGAAGAGCGGCGTTTGGCTTATGTCGGCATTACCCGCGCGCAAAAAACCTTAACTTTTAGCTATTGCACTCATCGTAAACGCTACGGCGAAATGGCCGAATGTGAACCGAGTCGATTTTTAGCCGAATTGCCGGAAGAGGATTTGGAATGGCCGAATAAAAAACAACTACCACCAGAGGAGATTAAACAGCGGGGCAAGGCCAGTTTGGCGGCGTTGAAGTCGATGTTGAGTGATTGATGGGTTTGCTAGTCTTTTGATTCCCTTCGCAATATTTATTGAACGATGGCAATTATCTGAAGCGGAGTTGTTCGCAAATTATTAATGCAATCGGGCAGGGCGATGGAGTTGTGCTCATCACTCAACCCGATTGCAAATTCAGTCTTATTTGGTGATTTCTGCGGCAGCGGCTTTCAATTTAGCTTCATCGCCTTGGATAGCTTTCATCATTGGGTTTTGTGAGCTTTTAGCGCCGGCCACTAATGCATCAGCGGTTTTGAATTTGGTTTTCAAAGCGTCAACAGCAGGTGCAACTGAACCGTTGTGGCAAGCTTTGCATGTGTCGGATTCGCCAGCGGATGATAAAGATGGCATTAAGGCAACTAAAGCCACTGTAGTCATGGTTAATAGTGTTTTTTTCATTTTAGGTCTCCTCGGTTTTATTGTTGTTTTTGTTAGCGATAAGGTTTTGAACCTTATTTGATGTGGTTTTGAACGTTTAAACGTAGAAAGTTATATTCAGCCACGGAAAGTTTTCTATCACAGCCTAAATTTCAATGCAAATTGTTGGAATATTAGTGGCATAACGATGACGAAGTTTCCGCTGGTGATTTGATTATCAGATCACCAGCGGAATCAGAAAGTTTTACTGCAACACAACAAAAAAACCTTCACCGCCACGTTGTAAATTAATCAACAACGGTGCTTGTGGGTTAACGACTTGTTTCAGCTCATCGAGATTTTTAACCCGATAACGGTTGGCGGTAACGATAATATCGCCAGATCTCAGGCCGGTTTTCCAAAGTTTCGAGTTAGGTTCGACTTTTTCAATCAATACGCCTTCTATTTGCTCTTTCGTGGTTGCACCTAAAGTTGCCCCATGCAAAGAGGGATGTAGTTTGTCGCCGCTGATTTGTGGGCGTTTGGGTTTGCCAATAGTGGCGGTGACGGTTTTACGATCGTCGCCGCGCATAATTTCCAGATTAACGCTATCGCCAATTTGTAGCAAACCGATTTGGGTGCGGATTTGGCTGGTGCCGTTTCGGATTTCTTGGCCATTGACCGCCAAAATAATATCGCCCGGTTCAATGCCAGCTTTTTCGGCGGGAGAGCCGGCGTCGATGCGACTGACGACTGCGCCGTATTGACCTTTTAAGTTAAAGGCTTTGACCAATTCGGGTGTTAAGTCTTGAGTGCTGATGCCGAGTAAGCCGCGACGCACTTCGCCGTGCTGCACTAACGATTCCATTAACTGAATCGCCATGTTGGATGGAATTGCAAAACCGATGCCGACGTTGCCGCCGTTGGGGGCCAAAATCGCGGTATTCATGCCGACAAATTCACCGCGTAAATTCACCAAGGCACCGCCGGAGTTGCCTGGGTTAATTGATGCGTCGGTTTGAATAAAGTCTTCATAACCTTCGATGCCTAAGCCGGAGCGACCCAAGGCG
>JBEGMT010000023.1:0-4475 GCA_041182925.1 Pseudomonadota bacterium
TTCCCAGATATTGTGTTCCTAACCGGGTCCTGAAAAACTCATTTTTGGTTTTAAAAACTATTATATTTAGTAGCAAAAAATCTGATCAGCTATTGTCTATTAATTTAATTATCCAAGATTAACCTCTGAAACCTGATGTTTTTCACTAACCTTTTAATTGAATGTGTTTTCGCCCATCATAATCAATTGCTGTATAAAACATTCATCGCTAACTCCAAGGTCGGCATATGCAATAGTAGTGATTCCTGCAGCTTTGAACATTTTATCTACCGCTTGGTTTATTAACAGATGGCTGTCGTGTTGTTTTTTACGCAGATAAATCACGTCTTTAATGCCGACTTGAATAATCGCTTGTGCGCAGGTGTTGCAAGGAAATTGTGTCGTGTAAAGCTTTGCACCTGTCATGTTGTGCAACATACAGTTATAAATAGCGTTTTTTTCGGCATGAACCACATAAGTGTGTTTTGAGTGGGTTAAATCGCTGTCGTCTTCATCTTGCCAGTATTGTGGATCGTTATCGTCGCAACCAGCGGGTAAACCGTTATAGCCAATTCCAATGACTTTATTGTTGGGGTCGACAATACAAGCACCGTTTTGAGTTTTGTTGTCTTTAGAGCGGAATGAGGAAAGAAGAGCGACTGACATAAAGTAACTATGCCAGGTCATATATTTTTGTTTTTTCATAAGCTTAAAGGTATTTAACGAGCGCTTTCGACATGATACCTTTTTTCTTTACCAGGGTCAGGCGGCTTAGCTTGGCTTGACTAATGCTAATTGAGCCATCAATTCGGTTTTTAAATTATCCAATTCACTGGTGCCAATAAAAACCAATTTGCTATGTCTTTGATCGGATTGGTTTGTCATCAGCGTAGTCGGCATGTACAAGGTTTGGTTTGTGGCATGAATTGCAAGCCCAGGGCTTTGATCTGCTGGATAAATCACGCCTTTAATACGCAAAATTTTGTCTGCGTAGCTATCCAATAATGTTTGCAAGATAGCTTGTAATTGCGGCCATGTGGGCGGTTGATCTATATAAACAGACGCACTATGGAATTGCGTGATTGGTAATGACGTCGGTTTTGGTAATGCTTTTAGATGGCTGGTTTTGCGGTCTAGCAATGAGTGACAGGTAAATTGTGTTGTAGTGACTTTGATTTTTTCGATGGCTGGAGCAAGTTTGGCTAACTGTTGTTCAACAGCTTCGATTTGTTGGGGGCTGGCAGTGTCAACATGGGTTAGCAGTAACAAATCAGCCCAAGCGATTTGGGCGTTAACTTCGGCAAATCGCTCTAATTGTTCTAAGGCCGATGGAATAGCTACCGTGGTAATCACTTGTTGCAGTTGGTAATGTTTGCTCAACCAGCGTTCGCGTAACAAAGTATCCAAAATTGGCTCTGGACTAGCAACGCCGCTGGTTTCGATGATGATGCGATCAAAGGGCTTTTCATGACTACTATTCCAGCGCATCCAAAGGTTTTTCAAGGTTGGCGTGAGTGCGCCTTTGATTTGGCAGCATAAACAGCCACCCGCCAACACAGTTAAAGGGATGCTATTTTCTTGCAGTAAATCCTGATCAATCGGTGTGCTACCGAATTCATTAATAATCACCGCTGATGCTGGGCCGCTGGCAATTAGTCGATTTAAGAAAGTGGTTTTGCCGCTGCCTAAAAAGCCGGTGATGATAATGATGGGAATTTTTGAATCATCCATGATCAATTAATAATTGAGTCTAAAGCCGACTTCCGCTCCACGTCCGGCTTCCGGTGCAAAGTTACGAAGATAGGACGTCGAGTTGCGTATATTTTGATCTAGGAGGTTGTTGCCTTTAGCAAATAGCATTAATTTGGAATCCTGATAGGCTTTGAGTTGATAATTGACGCCAACATTCAAAAGTAAATAACCGGCTGTCGACGTTTCGAAGTCACCCGCGTGCGGCTGGTCTTCGCCGCGAGTAAGACGCAGATAACTGGATAGCTTGTCTTTGTTGTAATCCAGTTGTGCGCCGTAACGCAGTGGCGGCATACGCGGCACGTTGCCGCCAGATTTGAATTCGCCTCGGGTGTAATCGCTGAACAGGGTCAGCTCTAGTAAGCCGAGATGGTTTTCCAGCATCGGGAAAATCAGCTTGGCCTCGTAGCCTTTGAAGATGGCGTTGGCTTGACTACTTTGCAGCACCGGCACGCAGTAACTCTGGTCGCAATGTTGACTATCTCCTTCTTCATCGAGGAATTCGCCTGTGCGGCGCTGATAGATGTAATCGCTGGCCCAGTTGTGGAATAAATCTAGCTCTGCACGCATCCAGTTACTTTTGAAGCGGTAACCTAAATCAAGATTGTAAGAAGTCTCTTCCTTTAGCGAGCTATCGCCCCGTTCCCAACTACGGGTAGCATGGTGAAAGCCGTCGGATAGTAATTCTTGTGCCTGTGGTGCGCGCGACGATCGCGTCACGGCTAAGTTCAAGCCATTATTGTCGTCGAGTTTCCATAAGGCCGAAACCGAGGCGCTGACTGGTGTGTAGCTTAAGCTTTGAATAGCCTCTGGGCGAATGTCGGTCTGTTCGACGCGAGTGCCAAATTGATAAGTCACCGGGCCGGCATCGAGCGATTCGACCGAGAATACACCATAGCTCTGTACATCCGTGCGCGGCAGGATATTTTCCACTAACACCCCGTCGTGCTGACCATGGTCGTCTTGATGGGTGTGGTAATGCAAGCCATTAAAATCGCTGGATTGCGCCTGAAAACCGACAACGCCACGAAGTGGGCCAATATTTTGATGTTCCAGTTCGACCCGGCCTTCATAGGTATTATTGGTGAACAGGGCTCCTATTTCGCCATTGGCGATTTCGGTGTGCTGATAATCGGTATAGCCTAAGCGAGTGCGTAGCGCCTTGGCGAACTTGAAAGGGTTGAGCAGTTCGCTTTTAAAGTCGTATTTATTTTGACGCATAGCAATTTGCACAATCTCGTCGCCGGTACCGTTAGGGGCGATACCATATGTATTATTAATATTATTAATTGCTGCTCCTGCATAGCCGAAATCATCCACCCACGATAAGCCGGCTGAGCCACTGATGGCTTCAGCACCGGTATTATTTAAATAGCCTTTGGGATTGTCGATGATTTCCAATCCGGGGTCGGTTATCGCAACTTTGGCGGTATCGATTCCGTGCCCACTTATATCTAAATTATTGCGGTGGCGGTAGAAACCATCCACATGGTAGGCAATGTGATTTTTACTACCTTCGACTTTCATCCCCGAACTGGTTTCATCGCTGGTCGAATCGAAGCGTTGTTCAAGCGCGGTGTTCACGGCTTTGTCGAAAACCTTGCTCGGAATTCGGTTATCAATCACATTGACCACACCGCCCATCGCGCCGCTACCATATAACAATGTTGCCGGACCTCTTAACACTTCAATGCGTTCAGCTAATAATGGTTCGACGCTAGTGGGGTGATCGGGGCTGATGGCTGAGACATCATTACTGCCAATACCATTATTCATAACACGAACTCTCGGTCCTGTTTGGCCACGAATCACCGGCGTACCAACGCCGGGGCCAAACGATTGACTACTAATGCCTAGTTCATTTTTTAAGGTTTCACCGATGCTGTGGCCCATTTTTATTTGCAATTCATCGTCACTCAAAACTGTAACGGGTGATGAAGCATCTGATTTTTTAGTTGGTATAGCTGCAGTGACGATAACTTCTTCAAGTTCGTTTATTGGTGCATCGCTGGCAAAAGCTAGGGATGAGGGGATTAATAAAAATAAAGCTGCGTTTTTTTTCATGGTTTGAACAGGTGAATTGATTTTTTCAGATGTTATATTGTAACAATTAAAAATGCAACATTATCACATTGGCTTTGTCTGTAAAAGCTCAAAATAGACCTTGTAAACCGAGCTTTATGGGCTGATCGACACCTTTAAATGCTTTTGTTAAACAATCGTAAAAGCTTTAGTTTAAAATTCTCGGCTATTTTCTGGATTTAAGACTACTTATGATCAATACAGCGCCCGATATAACTGCAACGCTGACCACTATCAAAGACTATATCCGCTGGGGTGCTAGTCAATTTGCTGAACAACAAGTGTTTTTAGGTCACGGTACCGTGACGCCTCTCGATGAAGCTGCGGCATTGGTTTTGCACACTTTGCATCAGCCTTATGATCTAGCCGTTCACTATCTGGATACAGTTTTAACCTTGCCCGAACGCCAAGCCTTGGTAGAAATCATCCACCGCCGGATTGTCGAGCGTAAACCGTCTGCTTATCTGACTCATGAATCAATTTTTGCTGGTTTATCGTTTTACGTTGATGAGCGGGTGTTAGTGCCGCGTTCACCGATTGCCGAATTAATTGCTAATCGCTTTGCGCCTTGGATTGACGAAGAGGAAGTGTTTTCGGTACTGGATTTATGCACTGGCAGCGCTTGTATCGCTATTGCTTGTGCTTATGCGTTTCCTAATGCTCAA
>JBEGMT010000024.1:0-6291 GCA_041182925.1 Pseudomonadota bacterium
TGAATCGCTTGCTCAACGCTAACCGCGCGTTTTTGATCGTCATCTTCGCGGTTATCGACGGGTCTGATGCCTGGCGTGATCACTAATAAGCGCTCGCCTAATTGTTCCCGAATCATTGCCACTTCTAAACCGGATGAAACAATGCCGTCACAGCCGATTTGCAAAGCGCGTTTGGCGCGTGATAACACCAATTCTTTCACATCGCATTGAAAGCCTAAATCATCCAAATCACCGCGGTCCAAGCTGGTTAGGGCGGTGACCGCCAACACTTTTAAATCACCTTTGGCTGCGGCAGCGGCTTCCATAATCGAATCGTTGCCGTGAATAGTGGCTAAATCAACGCCTTTGCTACTTAGGGCTTTGATTGCACGACCGACGGTGGCGGGAATATCGAAAAATTTCAGATCGACAAAGACTTTTTTATCGCGCTGTTTCAGCCATTCAATAAAGCCAAAATAATCACCTGACATGAAAATTTCCATGCCGACTTTATAAAAAATCACCGCATCACCCAGTTCTTCGACCAAGGCTTTGGCTTCTTCAATGCTGGAAACGTCCAGCGCCATGATTAAACGCTCGCGGCTAGAAATGGCTTTAGTGGAGATAAAGGTTGGATTTGTCATGCTGGGGTTCCGAAAATTGTGTGTAAGTGAATTTTAGCTGATGTGTTGGTTTACCACATCAAATCATCAGGAATTTGATAATCCGCATAAGGATCGTCTTCGGCCATCGTAGCTTGGCTGATTTGATTGAGAACCACCACGCGGTTGGCATCTCGGTCTTGAATTTTGCGGGCAATTTCTGCCGGCACAATTTCATAACCGCTATCCAAACCAATAATCCCCGCTCGCCCATTAATTAAAGCCTCGCGCACTTTTTCGCTGACATAGACGGTTTTGACTTTGTTTTGGTGGTTAAACTGATAAGCCAAGCCGTTGCTGTCTTGTTCAATTCGATTTAATTGGCTGATCTGCACAATCTGCGCCGCCAAAGCTTTTTGTGCTTCGGCTTGTTGTTTTAAGCGGTTTAATTCGCGATCGCGTTCTGCTTGTTGTTGACGTGCTTGTTCGGCACTGAGCTTGATTTCATCAACAACTTCCACGCCATTATTACGTTGGACTTTGGCTTGTTTACGTTTTTCGGTTTTGACCTGTTTGGCTTTCGCGTCGCTGGTTAGGCCGGATTTTAGGAGTTGGTCTTGTAAGGATAGGGTGGGTGTTTTTTTCATGGCGTATCGGATCAAATGTTTGCTTTGTGATATCGAGTTACCGATGTATTAAACCATGACATTGCTAGAAAGCTGTTGAATCAAAATTTGCGCAGTTAGCCAGACCAGACTAAGCTGGCGTTTTTGGGAGAAAATGATGCAAACCGTTAATATGTTACAAGCGAAATCCTCGCTGTCTCGTCTAGTTGATACGATTGAACAGGGCATTGAGCGTGAGATTGTGATTGCTCGAAATGGTCGGCCGGCGGCTAAGTTGGTGGCAATCGAAACCGCCCCGGCAAAACAGCGCATTGGTGTTGCAAAAGGTTTGTTCGAGGTGCCTGATAGCATTGATGAGCATAACGATGAAGTGGCGCAATTATTTTTCGGTAAGGTGCAATCTTGAATTTGTTATTAGACACGCATATTGCGCTGTGGGCGATTACCGATAGTCCAAAGCTGTCACAAAAGGCTCGGGAATTAATTGAATCGCCTAAAACCACGATTTGGATTAGCGTCGCTAGTCTCTGGGAAATTGCCATCAAGTATTCGTTGGGTCGAGGTGATATGCCGATTTCCAGTCAGCAAGCAATCAGCTATTTTCGCGAATCGGGTTATCGCTTTTTCGCTGTTGAAGCGGAACATGCGGTTGCTGTGGAAGAGTTGCCTTCCCACCATCAAGATCCGTTTGATCGTATTCTGGTTGCCCAAGCACTTATCGAGCCGATGCGGTTAATGACTCACGATAGTTTAGTGGCGCTTTATAGCGACACTATTATCAAGATTTAGCTCAATGCCCTAAAGCCTTTGCGGTTGCTTCTTGCCACCAAGTCAAGGGTTTAGTCAGCGGCGTAGGGCAGCTGTCGTAACCTTGGTATTCGATGTTTTCAAACACGTCTTGTTTTAGCCATTGATAGGCTTGGGGAGCGCTTTGTTTTAGGCGTTCGGGTATCAAAATGTATTGGGCAAGCAGTTCGGCGAGTTTTTCTAATGTGGTGCCGTCGTAGCGGCCTTGATTGACTTCGCCCAGATATTCAAAGGCTTCAAACCATTTCGATGGCCATAAGGCTAATTGAGCATCGGCGATCAGTTTGGCGGTTTCTTGAGCGTTGGAAATTTTTTTGTATTTATAGAAAAAGTACAAGTCGTCTTCGCCATTCCAGAAATGGAAATTGTCGATGGTGTGGGCGATTTCGTGAACCACAATTGGCAAACGAAAATCGACTAAATACTGCAAATCAATATCGCGATAAGTGCGGCCTTCTTTGCCTTTATCAAAGGCTTTGATGGTAAACACAATCAGGTTTTGACCACTGAAAACTTGAGCGACGGTTTTCGAGCGAAAGCCATGCCCTGGCACTAAAGTCAGCGGGTGAGTGTGGTCCTGCCAGATGCTGGTTTTATAGTCATCGGGAAAGGCGTCGAGAATTAACGCCTGCATCGCGCTGGGTTTGTCGGCGATTTCCTGTTCTAGCTTGTCATTGGGTTTGGCTTTGCTGATTCGCTGGCGCAAAAAGGCCGGAATTTTTCGTACCGCTTTTTCAAAAATACGGACATGATCGGCTTTGAAATACGGCAGATTGTAGTCATCGCTTTGTTTGACCACGGTTTTGGTGTCGTAAAACAAGGCTAATGCCCGTTTAGCGGCGTCTTGGTCGCGCCAATAATGTTCGAGCAAGCATAAATCCGGCGAGCTGTTGTTGATACAGTCTTCGCGGTAATCCGCTAAATCGTCGAGATGGTCGGGATTTTTGTGATCGGTTAACACCGCGACCGCTTGCTGGCGCAGGTTAGGGTGCTGATTTTCGTAAAACTGGATGGCTTTGTCGAGTTGTTCGCTGGGCAAATATTGTTGTTCGCTGGTGGCGCACAGTAATTGATTGTCTTGCGATAGGCTGAAAAAGCGATTTTGAAACAGGGGCTCGGGTTTGTTTTCGGCGCTAACTAATAGCGGAAAAACCAGTAACAGCCACCCTAAAGGTAGCTGTTGTTTGTTTTTGATGGGGTGAAACAAGGCTTAATGATCCAATCCCATTGTGTCCCAAGCTTTTTGGATAAAGGTGTCATCTTTATACTCAGCTTGCGGTGCGCCGTTTGGATAGTTGAGTTTAAATACCCGTTCGGCATCGGCGGCCAAGTCGTTTAAACCTAATTGGGTGTAACCGTCTTGCATGATTTGCAAGGCCATCGGCACCGCTGGTGTGCGTTGATATTCTTTAATCACATGGTTAGCACGATTAACGGCGGCGACATAAGCTTTGCGGCGCATGTAGAAATCAGCAACGTGAACTTCGTACATGGCTAAGTTGTTACGCAAGGCAATCATTCGCTGTCTGGCATCATCAACATATTGACTTTTGGGGAAGCGACGAATTAATTCGTTAAAGTTATCGTAAGAATCGCGCGCTGGGCCAGGGTCACGTTGAGAAGCATCGGTTGGTAAAAAGCGGTCGATAAAACCAATCCCGCGGTTGTAATTGACCAAGCCTTTCAAATAGTAAGCATAATCAACACTGGCGTTACGGGGATGGGTTTTAATGAAGCGCTCGGCAGCAGCGATGGCGGCTTCTGGATCATCATTTTTATAGTAGGCATAAGCCACGTTGAGCTGAGCCTGTGGTGTGTAGTCGCCGAAAGGATAACGGGCTTCCATCGCTTCGTACATCGATACGGCTTTTTGGAAATTTTTGTTGTCGAGCGCTTCTTTGGCTTGATCGTGGAAGCGTTGTTCATCCCAGTCTTTGTACTCATCTTCTTTGCTGGAAGAGTCCTTGCTCATAAGTCCTTGCAAGGTTTCGCAACCTTGTAAGCTAAAAGCCAAGCTGATGATGAGGATAGATTTTACTAAAAGTAATCGCATACGATAGACAACACGTTGTAATATTGCAGGTTTTTTGCGGCCTAACGGCGGCATTCCGAGCGCGAGTATAACTTAAAAACCACTATGACGATATTAACGGCAAGAGTTCCCGAGGAACTGGCAGGTATGCGGCTCGACCAGTGTCTGGCCGAGATGTTTCCTGATTATTCGCGCAGCAAGCTGCAAACTTGGATTAAAGCAGGCCGAGTCAAGGTTGACGGCTTGGCTTTGCGCGGTCGCGAGAAGCTTGATGGCGGCGAAGAAATCGAGTTGGACGCTGAAGCCGAAGTGGTTTTAGAGTGTGATGCTGAGGACATTCCGCTGGATATTGTCTACGAAGATGATTCCCTGTTGATTATCAACAAGCCAGCCGGTTTAGTGGTGCATCCTGCGGTCGGTAACTGGAATGGCACTTTGGTGAATGCTTTGCTAAACCATGACCCTAATCTCAATATTCTGCCCAGAGCTGGGATTGTGCATCGGATTGACAAAGAAACTAGCGGCTTGTTGATGATTGCTAAAACCCTGCAAGCCCATACGAGCTTGGTTGAGCAGTTGCAAGAGCGCAGTATCAATCGTGAATATCTGGCTTTGGTGAAAGGTTGGATGACAGCTGGCGGTACCGTCGATGCGCCGATTGGTCGTCATCCGGTTGATCGTAAGCGTAATGCGGTGCGTCGTGATGGTAAAGAAGCAGTCACCCATTACCGTTTGGAACAACGCTTTAAACGTCATACCTTGATTCGGGTTAAGCTCGAAACCGGTCGTACTCATCAAATTCGGGTTCACATGAGCCATATCAATTATGCCTTGGTGGGTGATCAGGTTTATGGTGGCCGCTTCCAAATGCCCGCCGATTGCAGTCCTGAGTTAGCTGAAGCCTTGCGAGCCTTTAAGCGTCAAGCCTTACACGCCACCAAGCTCGGTTTGGAACACCCTGAAACTGGCGAATATTGCGAATGGGAAGTTCCGATGCCGGACGATATGCAAAACCTAGTCAATTTACTGGCGGCCAATGAACTGGATTAAACCTGATTGGCCGTTGCCTGAAGGCGTTCACGCTGCGGTGACTTTACGCACCGGCGGCGTTAGTCAGGGACTTTATGCCAGTTTAAATCCTGCCAGTCATGTCAACGATGCAGCGGATGCGGTTGTCGCTAATCGCGCGATGATTAAGCAAATGCTGGCTCTGCCTGCCGAGCCTGTTTGGTTGCAGCAAGTGCATGGTGTTGAGGTGGTGAAAGCTGATCAAGTCACTGATTTGCCAGAAGCTGATGCTAGTTTTACTGATCAATCCGGTGTTGTTTGTGCGGTGTTGACCGCTGATTGCTTGCCGGTTTTATTTTGTGGCGATCAAGGTGTGGTGATGGGAGCCGCTCATGCGGGTTGGCGCGGTTTACAGGCTGGGGTGATTGAGCAAACCATTGCCGCGATGAATTGCCGTGAGTTGCAAGTTTGGCTGGGGCCTGCGATTGGCCCTGAACATTTTGAAGTTGGCGACGAAGTGCGTGAAGCCTTTGTTAGCCAAAATCCTGAGACCAGCGTTGCCTTTTGTGCCACCCAAGCCGGTAAATGGTTGGCGGATATTTATCAGCTGGCGCGAATTCGCTTATCGGCTTTAGGTATCGAGCAAGTTTATGGTGGCGGTTTATGCACGGTTAGCGATGCCCAGCGTTTTTATTCCTACCGCCGTGATGGTGCTGCGACCGGGCGTATGGCCAGCTTGATCTGGAGAGATTAATTTGAATGTTTTGCTGTTTATTATCCTATTTACTGCTTTAGGCGGGGTGTTGAGTGTTTTGGCGGCGAGTGTGTTTTTGTTATTGCCGGAAACTTTGCGCCAAAAGGTATTGCCTCATGGGATTAGTTTTGCGATTGGCGCCTTATTGACCGGTGCATTTTGCGGTTTGATTCCTCACGCCTTTGAAGAGGTGCCGGTGGCTGAAATGGAAAATTTGTCCGCGACGATTTTGGTCGGGATTTTGTTGTTTTTTGTGCTAGAAAAATTATTTATCTGGCGGCACTGCCATTCTCATGCCTGTGAAGCGCACGGTGAAGATGCCCATGAGCATCACAGCCATTCGCATAGTCATGGTCATTCGCCGTCGAATCGTCGTGCAGCGGGTGTGTTTATTATCTTGGGCGATAGCATCCACAATTTTGTTGATGGGGTGTTAATTGCCGCTGCATTTTTGACCGACATTCAATTAGGTATCGTCACCAG
>JBEGMT010000025.1:0-3349 GCA_041182925.1 Pseudomonadota bacterium
AAATTAGGGCAATTGGCGAGTGAATTGCTGTCATTAAAACAGCAAATATTGGCTAGTCAACAAGCGCGGCACGCGGAGCTGGTTAAACAAACCCAAGCGCTTGAAGCTAAGCTGAAGCAGCAAGCTGAGTATGCACAAACCCTAAGACAAAAACGCGAAACCGAGATTTCCGGTTTGGAAAACAACTTGCGACAGCAAATTGCTGACTTGGAACAAACGGCGACCGATGAAATTGGCAAGGTTCAGGTCAATCAAAATCAGCTTGCAGAACAAAAAGCTGAGGTTTTGGCGCAATTAGAGCATCAGCGTTTGCAAAGTTTGCAGGAGCGCAAAATTGATACTAAAACCTTGACCGCGTTGGAAGCACGCATCAAGCAATCAGCCATTGAATTGGATGCCGCGCAAAAAGCCGGACAAGTCGTCAAAGATTATCAGCGCTGGCTGGAGAACGAATGGTCTCGCCATTTAGCATTGCAACAACAACGTTCAACAGCGACAAGCCAACAAACCGCTTTGCAGCATCAATTAACTGCCGAGAAACAGCGTGCTGACCAGCAACGCAAAAGCTTGGAAAGCGAAATTGAGCAACAAACCAAGACCATTAATAAACTGGCTAATGAGCTAAATGTGATAAGTGGCTTACAGGAGAATTTGCAGAATTATCCGTGCCGTTTAGTCGAAGCGGTCAGTTTTGATAGCTCGCATAATTTGGCCTTATTGCAAACCGGTTTTCGTCATTTAAGCGAGTTGCACAAGGGCTTACGCAAACAGTTGTCACAGTTAATCAGCCATTACAAACGGGTATTAGGCAAATCACCGAATACGCAACCCGCGCGTTATTTTGCCAGCATGGCCGATCAGTTGGGCTTGGAAGCCGAAGATCGGGCGTGGGCGAAAATGATTATTGATTGGTATGAATCACGCCATGAAGAAAGTCGGCATTGGTTGATTATGCAAGCGCAAATGTTTGGCAGCATGATTCGGGATTATCAACAGGCTTTGGATCGTTTTGATCGCGGTATTGATTCCTTGTCGCGGAGTTTAGCGGCTCATATCGACAGTAACATCCGCTTTGAAAAGATTGAAAGCATTGAGGGGCGTTTGTTGTCTAAAGTCAAAAAACTCGGCTATTGGGAGCAGTTAGCCGAGTTTACCGGCCATTACGAAGATTGGCGACGGGTTGGTGAAAGCCGCGTGCCGGATCAAAATTTTGCCGATGTGGTTAAGCAGATTGCCGAGCAATTAAGCGGTAAGAATCGCACTGAAACCAAGCTGGTGGATTTGTTGGAGTTGGAAATTATTGTTCATGAAAATGGCCGCAGTAAACGGGCGACTCATGCCGATGAGTTAAAACAAGTTTCCAGTCATGGTTTGTCATATTTGATTTTGTGTGTGTTTTTTATTGCCTTAATCAATATGATTCGCAAGGATCAAAAATTGAGGGTGATTTGGCCAATGGATGAATTGAAAGAATTGCATCAAATGAACATTGAGTTGTTGGTGGAGATTTTGAACAAGAACGATATAACTTTGTTATCGGCGTTTCCCGACCCCGATCCTGAGGTGCTGAGTTTATTTAAAAATCGCTATCAAATTGTCGGTAATCGCGATTTGCTAGAAATGGCGATTGATGAGGATTATTTGCAAAGCTTGGCACCATTAGAGGATTTGGAACGTGTTTGAGTATGTGATTAAACAATTGTTACAGGGTGTGTTTATTTGCGAAGTCAGTCATGACGAGGCGTTCAACTATCTTAAAAACCCCGATAAGCTGCAAGCGGTTGAGGCATTTTTGGCACAAATCGGTTACCGACTGGCGACTACGCAAAATCAATTAGCGTTTTATGCCGCTTATCAGCAGATTGATTCGACTAATCAAGGCGATATTAAGCGGATTTTTCAGCAATTTCGCTTGGAACTGCATCCGGTATTGGAGTGGCTGGATATGATGATGTCTTGTTTGCATCAGGATTCGGCATTAGCGCCCGGTGATACTTTAAGTTTTTCGAGTTTATTGCAGGTGATTGAACAAAATCAGGCATTAGCCGACCGTTTGTTGTCGTTTACCAAATTTAAGGATTTTGCCGGTAACGATGATTCGATTAAGGCGCGGTTGGAAAAGTTGTTGGCGACTTTGCATAAGTGGGGCTATTTAAAACAGGCGAACCGTGATTTATTGATTTATCAGGTGACGGGTAAGCTCGATTATTTTTATCAGGCTTTGCAATTCATTCAGGAGCATGAACAGATTCCCATTGATCAAGCCGAAGAAGATGGGATACAGGAGAATCTATTTTGAGTCAGTCTGCGGCATTGGAACGCTTGTTTAAAGTGCTGGCCAATCACGTTGAGATTATCGATGAAGCCTATTCCAAAGGCGTGGTTTATCCCAGCGCGCAAAATCAGCGTAGTTTAAATCAACTGCGACAACTGAAAATTCTGGCTAAACACGGTGAAGATGGTTACCGAATTGCGGTACGTTTGAACCAGTTTTTAGATCATGCTTTAAGTAGTGATAGGGTGCGGCGACTCGATACCGATTTGGCGAGTTGGATTGAAACCTTGGAACAACAAATCAGCTTGTATCGCGATGCTTGGAGCGAAAATCGTTTAGATGATGCCGACAATTATTTGTTGGAAATCGAGCGTTTGGTGTTTGATTTAGCCGATACGCTGGAAGACAACACCCATTATTTGTTGATGTTGGTTAATAGTCGTTTTGCTAATGTGCGCACTTTGGCTGAAAAGCAAAAACAGAATATGTTTTATATCGCCCGACTCGAAAAATTAGTTAATGCGATTAGTGCCTTACAGCCAGAATATTTATTGGAAATGGTTGAAGAATTGCCGATTATTTACCAATTGATTGAACGGCAATTAATCCGTTTATTACCGATTTATCAGCAACGTTTGCAAGATATATTGGATAAATTTAAGGTATTTTTGTTCGAGTTACGACAAATCGAAGCCCAAGCCAAATTAGTGCAGGGCTTTATGTTTTTCTTGCGGCAAAACCCAGGCTATCAACTGCGCGACTGGAGTGAAGCCGATACGATTCCAGAATTTTGGAATCAAATTCAGCCTTTGCAATTACAAGCCTACGCTGATCCGCTGGATCATACGGTTGAAGATAAATTGATTGATGTAGTGCAGAAAATCAAAGTCGATACCGAAGTGCTACTGACTAAACAAAAAAAACGTCGTATTAATGCGGTCGCGCCACCGACTAGCGCTAAACAAGCGATGGAAATCCCGTTTTATCGTCAACAATTGCAGGGGTTTTTACAGCGTGTCGGTGAAAAGCCTATCTCGGCGCTGGCTTTCAAACAGGCTTTTGTCAGTGATATAG
>JBEGMT010000026.1:0-2734 GCA_041182925.1 Pseudomonadota bacterium
AATAACAACAGCGCTATTAATTAGAACTACTTTATTAATAAAGTAGTCGTCCAAATAATAAAAAAACAGGACGGAGCCCACCTATGGTGGGCTTTTTTATGCCTGTGATTTTTTATTTAAAGCAGCAATTTTTAATTTGCGATCACAAGAAAAAATAAAATCGCGTCTATTTTTTAGATGAATTAAAGGTAGTTTTCATCGAAGAATTAGCGTTACAACCTTCTTCTCCACACCAAATTTGATCACCACATCCACTCAAAAACAACATTGCCAAAACAACCAAAATAACTTTATTTTTTTTCATTTTTAAACCCTCGGTTTAGATTTTGTCATCAGTAATATCTATCTTTCCATGCAAGAAGACGAAGTCAAGCTTGCCACTAATCAAATGTGAATCCGTAATTAGTGCGTCGCCAGTTTTCGAGAAAGATTTTTTGCCTATAACACCCTAGCTGAGCCCAAAAATTGACACAATCTCTTAATTAACTGTCCAGTTTATTCGTAGACCTAATATTTAGCCCGTCCAACAATTGCTTTGTACGGTTGACGATAAACTAATAACGGTAAGTTGAACAACATTGACGCGACGCAACAATCGAGCCAACAAGGGCATCGTTTTGTAGTAGTCAATATAGTTTCGTTTCGATATTATATTTCACCTGCGACCTTTTCACCCTCATAAATTGGTAAAGTCAGCTCTATGGAAGCAAAGTGTAAAGCGATCAAACAGAGCCAGCGATGGTGTGACATCTTAGTTTTGGCAATGAGTCTTTCATTAATCACAGCTCATGCTGCTACAGACTCGGGCTTGTTTTCGTTGAATCCAAGCTGGAACCCGAATAAATCTCGAACGTTAACGGCAATGGATACACATATAGCTGGGTGGCTGAATGCCGGATTAAGCATCAATCCAGATCAGCCTAAAGATAGCTTCAATGGTCCTATCGGATTTTCGGATCGAGCCAACGAATTGCAATTAAATCAATTGTATTTGTATCTGGAACGTCTAGTAGACGAGAGTGCAGACAATTGGAACTGGGGAGGTCGCCTAGATTTTATTTTCGGTAGCGATGCGTTTTATACCCGATCGATAGGCCATGTCAGTGATCATTGGGATTCGCATTTGTTACATGAGCGCATTTACGGCATTGCTTTTCCACAAGCCTATTTGGATGTCGTTGCACCAATCGGCAATGGCTTACACCTCAAGCTGGGTGAGTTTTATACCTTCGCAGGTTACGAAGCGGTGATAGCACCGGATAACTTTTTTTATTCGCGTTCCTACACAATGCAGTTTGGCGAACCGTTTTCACATACTGGCATATTGACAAGCTATAGCTTACATGATCAATTCGAATTGTCTGCAGGAGCCGTTACTGGTAGTCCATTTGCAGGATGGGATGGCAGTTTCGAGCATCATCTAGAAAACTGGGGATTCATCGGCGGCTTTAATTTTCGATCCCCAGCAACCAATAGCAAGCTTTCGGCCAGCGGCACGCACGGCACCATAAGTGAAGTGGCGCAGCGCGATGTAAATTTATATAGCGTCGTCGCCAAACAAGATTTCAACACACGATGGCATTTGATCTTGGAACACGATTACGGCTGGATAACTGCAGAGTCTGGAAAGACTAGCGCCGAATGGTACGGAGTGGTTGGCTCGCTGACATTCGACATTAACCCACAATGGTCGAGCGGTTTGCGTTTGGAATGGTTCCGCGACGATGATGGTGTCAGAGTAGGCGTACCCGCTCGCACTCCCTTAAACAATATCCACGCTGCCAATTACTATGCAGCAACAATCGGCGGCAATTGGCGACCTATGTCCTGGATCACAATTCGCCCCAATATACGTTATGACAATAGCGATGGCTGGCAGGCATTTAACAATCACTCCAGCAACAATCAATTGCTGATTTCAACGGATGTGGTACTGAGTTTCTAATTCACGGCTAAGTAGTTGTTATAGTGAGTTTGGAAGCTGCAAATCATAAACTCTTCAGCATGTCCAGCGACCGTCCCCTAACCGACTACTGTGTTTTGAATTACCAGATAGCCAATCTGTTTTTATTGGTTAGGGATATGACGAAACAGTGCGGGTGAGTATCTAATCGAGCTTGAAATTTTTAATTTGTCTGCTGACTAAAACCATTGAGAGCAGATTATCTAAGAGTTAGTTATGCCAAGTCTTGTCGTCAGAAATTTAAACGCCGCCCTTATCAACGCACTTAAACCGCGTGCAGTTACTCATCATCGCTCAACCGAAGCCGAGCATAGAGCGATTATTGCTGAAGCATTATTAAGTCCTACCCGAAAAAGTTTTGCCGAGACATTAGCTGCTATTCCCAACATCAGCAAGGATAATGATTTTGAGCGTATTAAGACGATACAACTCGATAGATACTGTTCGATCTTTGATCGATGCTTCATCATCTACGTCGCGGATTTGATCCAAGGCTGGGTTAAGCGTTAGCGTTAGCCTTAACACAACACGTTAACCTTCGATTGTTGGGTTTCGCACTATCAAGCGAACCCAACAACTAATCAATACTGCTATCGACAATTTCCCTTAACAACCCAGTCGCATAACTCCCAGCAGGTAAACGAAACGATAATTTCAGTTGATGATCGGCTACAAACGTCCATGAAAAATCTTCTGGCATAACCCGCAAGGCGCGGCGGTCGTGTTCTAAACCGGCTTTTAATAAACCTGCGGTTAGTTCGGGATAAGTCG